>CALHGI010000586.1 GCA_938029995.1 uncultured cyanobacterium
ATCCATTGGGATTGGGATGTGGGGACTATTGACCTATTCAAGCGGTTGGACCCCGATCTATGGGCCTCCAGTCGATACAACCCCATCTTGATGCTGAGCACCATCAGCCAGGATCGGCTGCAGGCTGTGGCCGCAGATGGAGGATTTATTGCCCAGATGAACCATGCTGTGAAGCGTTTAGAAGAGTATCTAAATGCCCAGTCTTGGTACGATGCAAATCGGGCTAACCCAACTACTAACGAGTGCTACGCCTACTTCTCCATGGAGTTTGGCTTGACTACCTGCCTTCCGGTTTACTCAGGTGGCTTAGGGGTACTAGCGGGCGACCACCTGAAAACCGCGAGCGATTTGGGTCTGCCCTTGGTTGGCGTTGGTTTGCTTTATCAGGAAGGCTACTTTGCCCAGTATCTCAATGCCGATGGCTGGCAGCAGGAGCGCTACCCCATCAATGATTTTTACAATATGCCCCTCACCCTGGAGCGCGATAGCCAGGGTAATGAGCTACGTATTTCCGTTGACTACCCTGGCCGTAAGGTCTATGCCCGAGTCTGGCGAGTAGATGTGGGTCGGGTACCTCTGTATCTATTGGATACCAACATTGAGCCCAACGCTCCCCACGATCAGGATATTTGCGATCGCTTATACGGTGGCGACATCGACATGCGGATCCACCAGGAAATGATGTTGGGTATCGGTGGCGTACGCATGCTTAAGGCCTTGGGTCGCCAGCCCTCCGCCTATCACCTCAACGAAGGCCACTCAGCATTTTTGGCCCTAGAGCGCATTCGCATGTTGATGGATGACAAGGGTCTGAGCTTTAGTGAAGCTCAGCAGTTGGCCCAGTCCACCCAACTGTTTACCACCCACACCCCCGTTCCAGCGGGTATTGACCTCTTCCCCCCCGAAAAGGTCTTCCATTATCTAGGCCACTATGCCGCTCGCTTTGGCCTATCCCATGAGCATTTCTTGGGCCTGGGTCGGGAAAATGACACCGACAATGATGCCCCCTTTAGCATGGCGGTATTGGCCATTAAGATGGCCTCCTTTGTTAACGGTGTGAGTAAGCTCCACGGCGCAGTATCCCGCACCATGTTTGGTGGACTGTGGCCCAGTTTGCCCGTGGATGAAGTGCCCATCACCTCCATTACCAACGGTGTGCACGCCCGCAGCTGTGTATCCAAGTCCACCCAGGAACTCTATGACCGCTACCTGGGAGCCGAGTGGGATAGCGCCGGTGTAGACGATGCCCTATGGAACAAGGTGAGTGCCATTCCCGATGAGGAAATTTGGCGCAACCATGAAAACTGCCGTTCCCATTTGGTGGTTTCCGTTCGCGATCGCATGCACAAAGCGGTTAAAGAGCGCGGCGGCTCCCATCTAGAAATGGAGCGGGCCCAAGAGGTGTTGGACCCCAGCATCCTAACCATCGGCTTTGCCCGTCGCTTTGCCACCTACAAGCGTGCCACCCTGTTCCTCAGAGACGTGGAGCGCCTACGGAAGATTGTTGAAAACTCCCTCGGTCGCCGGGTGCAGTTTGTGATTGCCGGTAAGGCTCACCCCAAGGATATCCCTGGTAAAGAGCTGATCCGCAACATTATTCACTTCACCCGCGATGAAGGGTTGGATCGCTCCATCGTATTTGTTCCCAACTACGACATTCACGTGGCCCGCTGGATGGTGTCAGGCTGTGATGTGTGGCTCAACAACCCCCGTCGCCCCCGTGAAGCATCCGGTACCAGTGGCATGAAAGCGGCCATGAACGGACTCCCCAACCTCAGCGTCCTAGACGGCTGGTGGGATGAGGCTGACTATGTGGCAACGGGCTGGCCCATTGGTTCTGGTGAAGACTACGAAGACCAGGAATACCAGGATGAAGTGGAGGCCAATGACCTCTATGAGCTTCTAGAAACCGCTGTAGTTCCCCTCTTCTACGATCGCGATAGCCACGGTATTCCCCGGGGCTGGGTCGCCAAAATGAAGGCCGCTATCCGGTTAAATACTCCAGCCTTTAATACGGCTCGGATGCTCCAGGATTATGCCACCCAGGGTTATTTTGCCGCATCGGATCGGGGTCGTCAGCTAGTGGCTGATGGCTATGCTCCCGCCAAGGCGCTAGCCCAGTGGCAGTCAGAGCTATACCAGCACTGGCAACAGATTTCTGTGGCGGAAATTTACCTGTCCCACGACGTGGATCTACAGGTCAATGAGCCCCTACAGGTATCGGCCCGAGTGTACCTGGGTCACCTCCAGGCCTCAGATGTGTCGGTGGAGTTTTACCAGGGTGGCATCGACATCGATGGTGAACTCAATGGCGGTCAGGCAACCGAGATGGTCTATCGCGGTCAAGACCCTGATGGCAGCAGCCTATACAACCTGAATGTGGCCTATGGTCACAGTGGATTGCAAGGGTTCTCCCTCCGTGTGCTGCCTAAGCATGAGTACTTGAGCAGTTCCTATCTGCCCCGTCTCGTTCTCTGGGCTGACCCCGATCATGTTCGCATCGTGATTGGTCCCATTGAGTCACCTGCCATGGCAACAGCTTAGATCAGGGAAAAAAGGCTAAACAAAAAGATCGGCCCAGGGCCGTTATGCGTTTAGCCTTGATCTCCATCTTGTTGGTTTGTCTTTAACAAAGCCAATGTCCTGATTGATTAGGGCATTGGCTTTTTAAGTGATGGCCTGTATCCCGAGGCTGATGGAAGATATCCATCTCTTTCCCGTTTACGCCTAGGCATCCGCCCAC
>CALHGI010000587.1 GCA_938029995.1 uncultured cyanobacterium
GCTGGTCAACATTCAATTCAGCTACCTGATAACCGCATCACATAATCATCAAACTCTTTTATATGCACTTCCAATGGTGCATGTAATAACCCTGCCTTTTGCGATCCGAAGTTTGCCCCTGCCTGCATCCGCTCTACCATCGCCTTGTCTTCGGTGGTGGCGATTTTAATCACATTAACAATCTCTTCCACAAACTTCTCAGGCTCAGCCATTGCCTCCATGCCATGGTGAGAGAACGACACCCCCCAGCGAGCATTGGTTTGGTTAACAGACTTTGGTTCCAGGGCCATCCACCAAACAAAGTTTGGCTCAACTGCGACTAACCCATTGGGGAAAACCCCAGTCACATAGAACCGTTTACGCTCGTCTTCATCTAGGTGGGGATTATAAATATCCGGTAGATGGTCACGGATATAGGAATTGCTGTGAATCGTAAAGTTTGGATCGCCCGTCGGGCCATATTCAACCGCCTTGGTTGGGTTCGCCGGGCCAATGGACTTCGTGTGGGTGTAGGTCGTATGGTAACTCTCAATAAAATTGTGATAGATCAGCTTCCAATTAGCATTCCACTGTTCTTCATGCACCACATGCCGATCTTCGTAACCATCAAGCTCAAAATTCTTTAGCACCAGTCCAAGGGGGTGCAATCGCTCAGATACAGGCTGTAGGTCTTTTTTTAAAGCAACAAAAACATACCCAAGATACTCATCCGTGGCCAGGGTTTCTAGCGCCATTCCTTCGATATCGTCCGGCCTAAACCCTTCCCGCTCAGGCACCCCCATTAACTCACCATCTAGTTTATATGCCCAACAATGGTACGGACACACAATGCTCTTGGTGGACCCGCAGCCTTCTAGCAGTTTGACGTAACGGTGGAGGCAATAGTTTGCCATCGTGCGAATTGAACCATCCTGCTGGCGCATGACGATAATGGGGCGCTGGCCCAAAAATGCCGTCACATAGTCCCCAGGATTGGGAATTGACCCTGAGCGACCCACCATGACCCAGTCATGATCAAAAATGCTGGCCATCTCATGGTCAAAAATATGGGGATCTGTGAAAGACTGCTGCTTGCGTGCCAACATTCGGCCTGGAATGTTGGGGGCTAGGGGCTGGTCTAACGTATATTTGAACTGTTTAGAATGGCTCATGACGGCTCACCTATGTCACAGCAACGTCTATCTGCGTAGACAGACGGCAATTATGGATAGCTTGCAGCGATTGCCCATGGTTTGAACGATGGTCACCTGCTATGTTCAAACCTTCCGCAAATACTGGAGAGCCCGCAGTATTTTCAGGCATCTTTAGTAGATTCAGTAGATTCGTTTTATGGGCACTTGCCTACAGAATCTGGGATAAGAACTTCTGAGAGCGTTCTTCCTGGGGATTATTAAAGAACTCATCTGGGGTGTTCTCTTCCACCAGAATGCCCTCATCCATCAACACTACCCGGTCGGCCACCTCTCGGGCAAAGCCTACCTCGTGGGTGACGCACACCATGGTCATGCCAGTGTCGGCCAGGCCACGCATTACATCTAGCACCTCGCGCACCATTTCTGGATCTAGGGCAGAGGTGGGCTCGTCAAACAGCATAATTTTGGGCTGCATGGCGAGGGAACGGGCAATGGCCACTCGCTGTTGCTGACCGCCGGACATCTGGCCTGGAAACTTATTTGCCTGGGCCAAAATCCCCACCCGCTCTAGCAGCTGCATGGCAAATTCTTCGGCGTCCCGTTTCTTTTGCTTCCGGACCCAAATGGGGGCTAGGGTAACATTTTGCAAAACGGTTAGGTGGGGGAACAGATTAAACTGCTGGAACACCATACCCACTTCCCGTCGTACTTCTTCGATATTCTTCAGGTCGTGGGATATTTCGATGCCGTCAATGGTAATGCTGCCCTTTTGATAGGGCTCCAGGGCATTAAAGGTGCGGATAAAGGTGGACTTGCCGGACCCCGATGGCCCCATCACCACAACTACTTCCCCCTTATAGACATCCAAACTGACGCCCTTGAGTACGTTAAAGCCGTTGTCGTACCACTTTTCCACATCCCTAGCTACAATCACGGCCTGACTGTCGACATTGCCATTGGACTGGCCGTTGGACTGATTGGTCATGGTCATATCAGTTGGGGTCATCGTATGGTTCCTCATATTTTGACATTTACACCCGCTGGCAGGGGTGCCTTTGACACGGGATTTAACAGATGTTGTCGTGGCTGATTGGGAAAATGAACCGGCGGTTAGCAATGGGACTGATTGGACGCTTGCTGGTTCCATGGGTTTGACTATTTGCCGCGCCGGTTTTTTGCGAGCGATTGTCTAGCGTTCTGTATTCAAGGCCAATTCGATGCGACGACTGCCTAGGGACATGGCGTAGCAGAAGAACCAATAGAGCATGGCAATAAATAAATAGGCTTCGGCATAATCCCCCAGGTATTTGGGGTTCGCCAAAATACTATTACTGATGCCCAGCAGCTCCACGAGTCCAACGATGCCCAACAGGGTGGTGTCTTGGAAAAGACTAATAAACTGGCCCACAATGGCTGGGATAGCGGTTTTTAGGGCCTGGGGTAATACGATTAGGGCCAGGGTGAGGGGGTTGTTAAGGCCGAGGGAGGCGGCTGCTTCTCCTTGGCCCCGGGGGATGGCTTGCAACCCGGCCCGGACGTTTTCTGCTAGGTAGGCGGAGCTGAATAATGTGAGGCCGACGATGGCTCGCACAATGTTGTCAGGTCGTACGCCCTCTGGCAGAAACAGGGGAATCATTACCTGTCCCATAAACAAAATCGAGATCAGCGGTACGCCGCGAATTAGCTCGATGTAGGCGATGGATATGCCTTTGATGATGGGCAGTTTACTGCGTCGCCCTAGGGCCATCAATACTCCGATGGGAAAACAGAGGGCAATACCTGTAATGGCTAAAAACAAAGTTAGGGTGAGACCGCCCCAGTTATTGGTGCCAATGGCTTTAAGCCCAATGGTGCCCCCTAGTAAATCGGCGACGGCCATAATGACAAAGCACCCTAGGCCAAACATTAGGGCAACTACCACAAAGGTGGTCAGTGTCTTGCGGTCGGCCAAAATTGGCACTAACAATGACACAAAGGCCAGGTAGGTGATCAGGGTGAGAAGCTTGAGGGGCAAGGGGATGTTCAAGAACCCGTATAACGGGAGAAACAGCGCTAAACTGCCGCCAAACCAAAGCACCCGCATGGCCCAAATGCCAAAAACGTTGTCGCTAATGGTGTCAATGACTGAGAACTTGCTCAGTAGTTTGAAGGCTATGGATGCTAGCCAAATGCTCAGGGCAATGGTGGCCACCAGGAAAATTAGGCTATTGCGAATATCTCCCCCGGCCAACATCAACAGTGAGAGGGAATAGACGAAAAACCACGCTGCTGAGAGAAACTGGGTAAGATTTAGTTTGCGCTGTCCGAGGGCCTTGCCGCCCCAGGCGCAGGCGAGGGTCAAAATGACCATGCCAATGAGCTTGACGGCCGATGGGCGGGTGAGGGGGAAAATAATCAGCCCAGCGCAGAGCACGCCCACCGCTATTAAAATGTTGCGGTTGAATAGGGTGGCCTGATTTCGAGCTAGGAGGCCCCAGGTGACACCGGCCATGGCCATGTTTACGCCCAAGATGGACCAAATGCGGGGGCGGAGCTCCGATGGGTATAGCCCTGACATAAAGAGGGCGAGGTTATTGGGGACTACGGCCCAGGCGGCTAGGTTGAAGGCCCAGTTAACAATGCCCCCCACGGCCAACAGCATGACGAGGGTCAGAATAACCGTCAACAGGCTGTTGTACCAGGTGTTGAACAGGTGCTTTCTCAACCAGGCCACGGGGCCGGACTGGGCCATGGGGGGTGGGCTGGATTCTGTCACTAGGGGGGAGTTGGGGGAAGTTGTTGTCATGGCCCTACCGCTCCTTGAACTGAACAGCGCTGTTGAGTTGGTTCATGTTGAACGAAATCAGAAGATTGATAATGAGATAAGTGGCCATCATGAGTAAAAAGACCTCCACCGGTCGGCCAGTTTGGTTGAAGGTGGTGTTGGCTACGGAGTAGAGATCGGGATAGCCAATGGCTAAGGCCAAACTGGAGTTCTTG
>CALHGI010000588.1 GCA_938029995.1 uncultured cyanobacterium
TGCACCTGTCCCATGGATGAGGACATTACCTGTCCTGAAAGATGCTGATCAATAGCGCCCATGTGAGTGTCAAATATCAAGACGTATCAGGATATTTGCGCTGACGCCATAAAAAAACGCACTAAAGCCGTAAGCGGCCTATCATGCGCCGGACTACATCCCTAGGGGAAAACGCAGATCTAGTTAATCTTGTTAAAGAATTATTAGAGCTGCTTAACAAATTGTTTAGATTCTACTATGGAGTGGGCTACGTTCTGCCATGAATTGCGATGGAGTGATGGTTTAAAGCCTTGTCGAGGGGTAATTTGGCCCATTTTGCAGTGCTTTGGCTAGGGTCCACTCTTTTGGCCCATGGATGTGGCTGACATACCCCTGATATTTTGGCCCCACCCGTCTGGCCAGAATCTGACGCGCAAAAGCAGGCGTAGCGCATTCCGCGTACCCCTGCTGTGGTTTATGTTGGCCCCATGGGGCCCGCTGCTGGGCTAGTTATGGGCCCCAACGGCTGGGCTAAAGCTGCTGTTCAGCCGTCTCTACCGCTGCACCGGTCTCAGTTTCAAGGGCTTCCTGCTGCCGTTGACGAAAGTCTTCAGCGGCCCGATCAATGTTGCGATCGCTTTTTCGACTAAATTCATCTGAACTCAAACCATCGGCCCGGCGCGCATTCGTCATTAAATCGGTGATGCTAAGGCCGCTGCCGCCAAATACTTCATTACTGTCAGCGTCGCCGTTAAGGTCATCAAACCCGCCATTGGACTGGGCCAAGGCTGGAGTTGCGGCCAAACCTAGGACCAAACCCAGACCTGTGATAGAGGTGAGTGCGTTTTTAAGGATGCGTGCCATGGTGAAGGTCGTTGAGTTGTAAATGTAAGCTGCTTAGCAATGCCCACAGTCTAGCAAGACTATCCGCATTGGTTACGCCATTCTCATCAGTTTTTTAACTGGTTGTTCAATCAGACTATAAATCATCTGACAGGCTAAAAATGGGCAGCATTAGCCCCCAGGTAATGGCAGCCAGCCTCAGCCCGGCCACAATCACCATCCCCAGGATCGCTGCCCAGGCTTGCACCAGCCCCAAACCCTGCGCCATCAAATAGACCCCAATCCCCACAATGGCGGCGGTGGCATAGATGCGACTACGGGTAAATATCACCGGAATATCCGCCAGCAGTACATCCCGCAATAACCCGCCAGCGGTGCCGGTAATCGTCCCCATCACCACAATGAGCAGGTGGCTCAGGTGAACCTGTTCAGCAATTTGTGCCCCACTCATGGAAAATAGGGCCAACCCAAAGGCGTCTGCCACTAGCAAGGCCCGGTGGGGTGGTTTGAAGAATCTGGCGTAGAGCACCGTTAGCAGGGCGGCCCCCAAAATAATCCACAGATAGATGGGGCGTTCGATCCAAAAGACGGGATGTCGGTCTAATAAAATATCCCGCAGGGTGCCACCGCCCGTGGCCGAGACGGCGGCCACCACTACTACACCGAGCAAATCCAGTTGCTTTCGCCCGGCTGCCAAGGCCCCACTAATGGCAAATACCGCAACCCCGAGCAGCTCTAGAACATCAATGACCAATGGCTAAAACCCAGATTTAAGCGATGCGACGATTAATCAGGGGATAGGTGAGGGCCAAGGCCCCACCGCAGAAACCGCCTAGCAACAGCAGGGACAGGCCCATGGAGACATCCCCCCAGGGGGCTGCCATGACAATGCTGCCCAAGTTCCAGTCGCTGTGTAAGTAGAGATAGCGAATGGGCTCAATGGCATAGCTGAGGGGGTTCAAGCTGGCAATGGTGCTCAGCCAGCGGGGCATAAAGGACAGGGGCACCAGGGCCGTACTGGCAAACAGCAGGGGCAAATTGGTAACAAAGATAACGGCAATGAGCTCGATGTGACCCGGCAGGGCAAAGGCCAGCCCCAAACTAAAGGCGGTCACCCCCAGCACCAGCATCAGGATAATGGCCATCATCAGCCCTAGGCCGGTCAGGCTGGGTAGCCCCGCCCCGAGAAAGGCACTCAGGGCAACAATGGCCGCGGTTTGCACCAGGCTCATGGCGGCGATAAACAGGGCCGAGGCGATGACGATGGAAAATCGGGACACCAGCGGTGCCACCAGTAGACGGTTTAAGAAGCCAAATTCCCGGTCAAACATGACGGGCAGTCCGGCATTGAGTGCGCCGCCAAAGGCGGTGAAGACGATGATGCCCGCGCCGATAAACTGTCCGTAGTTGACGCTGTCGCCAAACAAGCCCTGGGGTACGTTTTGGAACAGGGCTCCAAATAAAATGAGCCACATGAGGGGCTGCACAATGCCAGCGGCCAAAGTGGAGGGACGCCGCTGGAGCTGGATGAATAGCCGCTTGGTGAGGGCCAGGGTTTCTTGAACGAATTCGCTGAATCCGGGGGATGCGATCGCATCATCCTTCCACTGCTGCAGCTGATTATTTTGAATGCTGGAACTGCTCATTACTAATAAATAGGATTATGAATTATGAGGGTTGAGTCGGCGCTGGTAATTTTCTGGCGTTTAGCTAGCGTTATTCATCATCGCTGGCCTCAGCGGCCTTGGGAAACGCCGCAGCAACATCAGGATAAACGTACCAGGTTATTGCCTTGACGATAACGTTCGATGGAGTTGCCACGGACACCCCCTGGCATTTGCTCAAAATCATACTCAGTTTCGAGGGTATCCTCGGTATCCTCTGGACTATCTTTAAGATCCTGGTTCATAAAACGGTCTAGGAGTAGCTGACTGATAATTCGGAGTTTTTGACCTTACCCCCTGAGATAGCTGGCGGCACATTAAAGACAGGAACGGCGGCTGAGAATGAAACACCATGCTTGATGGTTGCTTAATCCAAAAAAACTTAAAACCCCATGGCCATAAGGGTTAACCCTGAACTGAAAACCCAGGGTCGTTTATCCTTCGGCAACATTGCAGGTGATTGCGGCAGGTGATTGAGCCGTTACTGAAACCCCTACAACCCTCCGAATCATCCCTTAACGCTTCATATTCTGCCGCTTCATTTCCTTTTTCATATCCCGCTTACTCGCCGCCGCCACTTCCGCATCCATAATGGTGCGCCCCGTGGCCGCCAAATACACATCGTCTAAGCTGGGCTGCGACTGGGCAATGCCAAAGGTG
>CALHGI010000589.1 GCA_938029995.1 uncultured cyanobacterium
GGCCTACGTATGGACCACTCAGAAATATTCCAATTCATGGGGTTCTCCGGTTATTCCGCTGGGGATGGGGTGGCCTGGGTTTCAGACTGAGCTTCAGACTGAGCTTCGGGCGTTTGGGCTCCACTGCCATGGGGGGCACCGTCGCCAAAGGGCGAGGGCACCGCCGACACCCGGTCACCGGGCTGTAAATAGCTAGCCCCTTCCACGATTACCTGCGCCCCCTGATCTAGCCCCGCCAAAATCTCCAACCGCTCAGGTTGACTGTCCGTGGCGGCTAACCGGGTTCCTACGGTGACGGTGGTCGGCTCCGCTTTGCCGTCATCGTTGACCGTAAACACCTTAAAGCTATCGTCTGCCTGGGGCAAAATGGCGGTAGCAGGCAGCACCATCCCCGTCCGTTGGCCCGTCATAAATTCAGCCTGCAAGAACATTCCCGTGCGCAATTGGCCATTGGTCGACAAACTAATGTTCACCGCCGCCTGTCGCGTTTGCTGATTCACCTGGGGATCAATGGAGCGCACCGCCCCCGACAGGCTAAGCCCATCCTCGGCGGAGGAAGTGACCGTCACTGGCGTGCCCACCTGAACCGCCGATAGCTGTCGCTGGGGTAGATCCACCACCAGCTCTAACAATCCATCTTGAATCATCGTAAACAGGGCATTGCTCGTGGATGACGTATCCCCAACCGTGGCCTGCCGTTCAGCAATCTGGCCGTTGGCGGGAGCCGTGACCACCGTTTGCCCCAGCTGAGTGTCCAATCGATTGATCTCAGCCCGGCGGCTGTTGACAGCGGCCTGGGCACTCTGCACCGCCGCCTGGGCGACGCCAACGGCTTCACGGCTGGTGATCGACTGGGTTCGCCGACTGTTGAGCTGTTCCGTACTGATGGCCCCTTCGGCATGGAGGGCCTGGTAGCGGCCCAAATTGTCCTGGGCTTCAGCAGCGGTGGCCTTAGCCTGGGCCAAAGAAGCCTCCCGCTGCACGACCTCAGCTTCAGCTTGGGCATAGTTGGCTTCTGCCTGGGCTAGCTGTGTCCGCAGCACCGAATCATCGAGCACCGCTAGCACCTGCCCGGCCGTCACCTGGTCCCCCTCCCGCACCCGCACCTCTCGAATTTGCAGCCCCCCCACCTGGGGAGAAACCTGCAATAAATCAAAGGCCTGCACCGTCCCCTTGGCCTTTAAAGATTGTTGAATGGTGGCGGATTGGATTTGCTGCACGGTCACGCTGGTGGCAGCGGTTTCAGGGGCCTCTGCCACAGCCGTTGCCCCGTCAGCAGTCTCAGCGGGCGCAGCCCCAGGGCGCGACAGCAGTCGTCCACCCCCCAGGGAAATGCCTATGCCCAGCAGCAGCCCCAAACCAATTCCCCTCACCCCCGACAGACCAGAGCGCTTGGGTAATGGACTATTGAGCGAGGCGCCACCGGAGGTGTCATACCCGTGGTGACCGTTGGCAGAGTCTTGAATCGGAGGGTCGTCTTGAAAGTTTCGATACGTCACAGACTAGCAATCACCAGAACAACTACTACAAGACAACCCCGTCGCGGGAAATCTTAAGAAAATGTAAACCTAGTGCCATTATGACGTAAATCAACATGACTGTGACCACAGTCGGTGCCAGTTTTATCCGAAAGGCTAACCTAAGGGATGGGGCCAGTATCACAACCGACTGACATCTATTTCCCCATCAGCTATTGACCCAATAGTTGTTTAGCCAGGGTCCATTTGCTTCATCAGGTATTTATCCAAAGATATTTATCCAACCATTGTTTAGCCAGGGTCCATGGCCACCCCCAGGGTGTCCTTGGCTGTAATTTAGAACGGCTAACATGGTTGAGTCCCCATTTTTAGCCCCAAAAAGCATACGCAACCCGAGCCATGGGGCCATTATTGTTACGGGACCTTTGGCGTATTCAAGGGTAGCCTAACAGTGTGTTAGCGTTAGCTCAGCTTAAACGCTGTGCATTTATTTCCGCTCCTCAAAGCAGCCCTTACTATGTTCAATGCCACCGAAATTCTAATCGCTGATTTCGTTGAAAAACTGCGGCTTGGCTATCGGCGCACCTATGGTGGGCTGCACCATGATTACGAAGAAATTATTGCCTGGGCCGGTAGTATGGCCCTGGAAAACATCGCCAATAGCGATGCTTTGTACCACAATGTTGAACACACGATTTTAGTCACCCTTGTGGGTCAAGAAATTTTGCGGGGGAAGCACACCCGTGAAGGGGGGGTAAGCGCAGAAGACTGGCTCCATTTCATTATTTCCCTGGTGTGCCACGACATTGGCTATGTCAAAGGCGTTTGCCGCGAAGACATGGATTACGAAAACCGCTACGCCACCGGTAAAGGGGCCATGATCAACCTGGACCCCGGTGCCACCGATGCCTCCTTAACCCCCTACCACGTTGACCGGGGCAAACTTTTTGTGGAGGAGCGGTTTGGCAAAAACCAGCGGATTGATGCGAAGCGGATCAAAAACAATATTGAGCTGACACGGTTTCCGGTGCCCAAGGAAGAAGACCACCAGGACACCAGCAACTATCCGGGGTTAATTCGGGCGGCGGATTTAATTGGTCAGCTTAGCGATCCACGCTATTTGAAAAAAATTAGCGCCCTTTTCTATGAGTTTGAAGAGACGGGCCAAAACAAAGAGCTGAACTACGCCACCCCCCACGATCTGCGCAGCAACTATCCCAAGTTTTATTGGAATGTTGTCCATCACTATATCCACGACAGTTTGCGCTATTTGGCCCTCACCCAGGAGGGCAAGCAAATTATTGCCAACCTCTATTCCAATGTCTTTATGGTGGAGTACGAGCGGGATTTGCTGCCTTGTTAGCCCAGGCATTAGATACTAAGCCTGTACAGGCTGGAGTCAGGCAATAGATGGAGGACGCCCAAAGGTTATTGATGATTGGGTGGCGTGAATGGGTCGCACTGCCCCAGTTGGGCATCACCAGTATTAAGGCCAAGGTGGACACGGGAGCGCGATCTTCCTCGATTCATGCGGTCAATATTGAGCAGTTTGAAACGGAAGGCATCCCCAAGGTACGGTTCCAAATTGCCCCGGTCCAACATGATGACTCGCAGCTGGTGCAGGCGGAAGCGAAGCTGATGAGCCAACGCACGGTCACCGATTCTGGGGGGCATCGGGAGAAACGGCCCGTGGTGCTTACCACCGTATCCCTAGGGGGCTCGATTTGGCCCATAGAGCTGACCTTAACGAATCGGGATGTGATGGGGTTTCGGATGTTGCTGGGACGGCAGGCCATTCGCGATCGCTTTTTAGTGAACCCGGGGCGCTCATTTTTGCAACGCAGTTAATCCCCCTTCATCACTCACTCTGTGGAATCATGGTGGGTGGCATCATAGTTGGTTGATAGCCCACTGCCTCTACCGGTCCTGAGTTTTCCTATGAAAATCGCTGTGTTGTCGCGTGATGCGTCCCTGTACTCCACTCGTCGGCTGCTGGAAGCAGGCAACAAACGGGGTCACATTATGAAAATAATTGACCACATGCGCTGCTATATAGACATCACGGCCGATTGCCCCAGGTTGATTTACCAGGGGGCTCCCCTGACTAAGGTGGATGCGGTGATTCCCCGCATTGGGGCCAGCTATACCTTCTATGGCACAGCGGTGGTGCGCCAGTTTGAAATGATGGGGGTGTTGAGTGCCAACGGCTCCGAAGCGATTTCCCGCTCCCGCGATAAGCTGCGCTGTTTGCAGCTGCTGTCCAAGGAAGGGGTGGGCCTACCGGTAACGGGGTTTGCCCATTCCACTAAGGATATTGAGGGGGTGATTGAACTGGTGGGTGGGGCGCCCCTGGTGATCAAGCTATTGGAAGGGACCCAGGGCATTGGGGTGGTGCTGGCGGAAACTTACCAGGCAGCGAAATCGGTAATCGAAGCATTTCGTGGTTTGGATGCCAACATTTTGGTGCAGGAGTATATCAAGGAGGCCAAGGGGCAGGATCTGAGATGCTTTGTGGTCAATGACCAGGTGGTGGCTGCGATGAAACGTCAGGGGGCTCCCGGTGAATTTCGATCCAATATCCATCGCGGGGGGAGTGTGCGTCGGGTCAGGCTCAGTGGCCAGGAACGGGATACCGCCATCAGGGCCGCAAAGGCCATGGGGCTGCGGGTGGCCGGTGTGGACCTGCTGCGGTCCAGCCAAGGACCGGTGGTGATTGAGGTGAACTCATCCCCTGGATTGGAGGGCATTGAACGGGCCACGGAGATTGATATTGCCAGCAAGATTATTGAGTATTTGGAGCGACAGAAAAAGGCGAGTCAATAATCCAACTCAAGCTTTCGCGCCCATGTCCCCTTCCCTCCAGCCCAAATAAGATTTACCATCAGAGACGATACATATCGCAACATTGGGGAGATAGGAACGATGCCCAAGGCAACCTGGAATGGGGCTGTACTAGCTGAAAGTGATAGCTGTGAAGTGGTTGAGGGCAATCAGTATTTTCCCCCTGAGTCCCTGAACATGGACTATTTTAAGCCCAGTGACACCACGTCCACCTGCGGCTGGAAGGGGCTGGCCAACTACTATTCCCTGGATGTTGATGGTCAACAAAATAAGGATGCGGCTTGGTACTATGCCACGCCGAAAGAGGCCGCCAGCAACATTAAGGGCTACGTCGCGTTCTGGCGCGGTGTCACCGTAGAGGGTTAAATCAGAGGGTATAAAATCTGTGGTGAATGTTTTGGGAGACCCAGGCACGACTTGGATGATGCAGGGTCTGTGGGGCTTGGCGTCTGTATT
>CALHGI010000590.1 GCA_938029995.1 uncultured cyanobacterium
CTGGCGTTGCTGATCCTCGGGATGATTTCATCTAATAGATACCGGTTTCTTGCATCATTGCCAGATCGGTTCATCCCCAAAATCAGCACCGGCAAATTTCTTACCTAGAAAATTTTACCCATGAGGACGGTGGGCCTTGCCCATCCTAAATCCAATCGGAGGAACTGATTTTGAGCGCTCGGACGGGTAGCTGGCAACCAGCTGCGATCGCACTTTTGGCCATTATTATTGGCCTCATTCTGACAAGCACCCTAGTAATTATCAATCCCGGTCAGGCCGGGGTGTTGAGTATTCTCGGCAAAGCCCAAGACTCACCGCTGTTGGAGGGCATTCACATTAAGCCACCCTTGGTTTCCTTTGTGGATGTGTACGACATGACGGTACAAAAATTTGAAGTGCCCGCCGAAAGTTCCACCAAGGACCTTCAGGATCTGCGGGCTCGGTTTGCCATCAACTTTCGACTAGACCCAGGCAACATTGTCGAAATTCGACGCAAGCAAGGCACCCTGGCGAACGTGGTCGCCAAGATCATCGCCCCCCAAACCCAGGAATCCTTCAAAATTGCCGCCGCTCGCCGGACGGTGGAGGAGGCCATTACCCAACGCACCAAACTTAAGGAAGACTTTGACGATGCCCTTAGCAGTCGTCTAGAAAAATACGGCATCATCATCCTCGACACCAGTGTGGTTGACCTATCATTTTCCGAAGAGTTTGCCCGCGCGGTGGAACAAAAGCAAATTGCTGAGCAAAGTGCCCGCCGAGCCGTCTATGTAGCCCAACAGGCTGAACAAGAGGCCCAGGCAGAAATCAATCGGGCAAAGGGTCGAGCCGAAGCCCAACGGTTGTTGGCAGAAACCCTCAAGGCCCAGGGTGGTGAACTCGTTTTGCAGAAGGAAGCCATTGAAGCGTGGAAAGACGGAGGTTCCCTAGTTCCTCGTGTGTTGGTCATGGGGGGAGATAAGGGGAGCGGCGTCCCCTTTATTTTCAACATGGATAAAGAATAGAACCATGGACAACGCCGCCATAGCTTAGACCACCGCCACAGCGGTGGCAATGACTAGAGAACTGGGTGTAGAAGACGGTCCGCGGACTCTCTCTACACCCTTTTTTTTGCCCCTAGAATGCTAGGGCCACGGACTTCAGCCCACAGATTTCAGCCCACAGATTTCAGCCCACAAACTTCAGCGCACATAGATGTGGATAAACCCATTGCTGTTGCGCTCAATGCTGCCGGTGAGGCCATTTTGTTCAAACGGGTAGCGCTCAACCTGGCCGGTGCGCACCTGCTCTAGGCCGGTTTCAATCTCTCGCGTGGACTGGCCATCCAGCATTCCGGCGAGGGCAACCCGCATAATCAATCGATCGTAGGACGGGGCAAATACCGCTTCGGCCTGCTGCACAGTGGTCCCCCCAGCGTCATAAACATAGGCGACGGAGGCTCGGTTGGGGTCTAGCTCGTATACGGCGGTGGTGGCCGATGGCGACGCAGACTGTCGAGTGGGTGATCCTAGCCGATTTGCGATCGCAGTCGCCGTAGTGCCAGGGGCAAAACCAGGCACAGATACCACCCCATTGCCCCCCCCAGGCGCTGCCGTATTTGGGTTACCACTATTACTCAATATCAGCGGTGGAGCGGCCGCAGTCGGTGGCGGTGTGGTTGGTTCCGGTTCCGGTTCAATGTCCGCGCTAACCTCACTATCCGTTTCTGGCGTGGGGTCCGTTTCCTCCGGCAAAATTTCCTCTAGGTCCGGTAACGCTACGTCAGGCAGCTGCACCTCCGGTAAAGATATCTCCGGCAGGTTCGCTGTTTTTTCCCTAACATTATCGACGGCTTGTCGAGCCACGGTATAAACGCGATAGCCCACAAAACCCAAGCCACCCAAAAGCCCCAACAACATCAGGGACAGGAACAGCTTAAATATCCCCGGTCCCTGACGCTTGGGGCGAACGGCCGACTGTGCCGAGGTCAGATCTGAAGGTCTTTCAGCAGCTACAATTCGAGTATCATCCCGATTCAGACCGTACCCGGAGGGACGGCCCGGAGCCACAACCTGAGTGGGTTGGGTCGTTGAGGCTTGCTGACGACCCCGCCGAGACGAGGCCGTTGGCGACGCCCCGGGGGCCGACAACATCGTTAGCCAAGTGGCAATAGACTGGGGGCGTTGGGCTAACTCTAGGGCCATCCCCTGGAGAATAGCCTGCTCTAGGCTAGGACTTAGGTCACGGTTTAGCTGCCGTGGAGGCGTGAGGGGTTGGTGCGACCTCAACACAGACGCCACCGGCACCTCCCCCGTCACCGCCGCATACAACGTCGCCGCTAAACCATAGACATCCGAAGCAGCCGACCGCCGCGCCTTAGGCAAATACTGCTCCAGGGGCGCATATCCTTCCGAAACCAAGTTGGTATGGGTTTGAGTTTGGCCGCTGGACAGTTCACGGGCAATGCCAAAGTCAATCAAAATGGCATTGGCCCCATTCACCATAACGTTTTGCGGTTTAACATCCCGATGGAGTAACCCTTGCCCGTGGACCGTCTGCAGCGCGCTGGCAATTTGTCGAATATACTGCAGAGCCAAATCTTCCCCCAGGGGTCGACGGGGAAAAATCATGGCCGATAGGGGCTGACCTGGAATAAAATCCATCACCAGATAGGGCCGCCCAGCCTCAACAAAAAAGTCCGTTACATTGACAATATTCGGATGCTGACACTGGGCCAGACGGCGTGCTTCCGCTTCAAACTGCTTCAGCTGTTGCGCTTGCTGATCTTTTCGTGACGAACTTTCTGGCCAGTAGAGGGTTTTAACGACGACCACCTGATCAAGGGGATGACGGACCGCACGATAGGTTACGCCAAACCCACCCCGTCCCAGCTCCTCCTCAATCACGTACTTGCCGTTTTGAAGACTGGTGCCCACCAAATTCGCGCTGTTCACCCTGTCAATCCGCCCGATTCCACAGAATCATCTTTAGCATAAAATTTCCTCTATCGCATGATATTAGCGACGGAGCAAGAACTGTGCTACGTGGTACGGCAAAAAATCCTCCGAACAAGATACTACCGGGTATCTTGACCGTTTCAATATCGTTGAGATAGACCGCCCCCGCACCCTTAAAAGAATTCAACAGTCTGACCGCTGGCCATTGATAATGTCAAAAAGCCTTTAATCTTGGGCCTAGTTTGTGCTTTAATGTCCGCTGGGACGGATTTTTTCAGAATGTTTCGGAGTTCTCTATCCATGAAGTCTGAGCAAAAGCAGCGCCTTCTCAATGCGAAGGAAAATATAAAGGCGGCTCAGCTACTCGCCCATAGTCATTTTTACGATATCGCCATCTCCCGCTCCTACTACGCCATGCTATACGTAGCCGAAGCCCTCCTCCTAGAGGAAGCAACGGCCATACCCACCCAACAGGAAGCCATTAGCAGTTTGTTCGCAGAGAAATTCTCCGAGAAAAGTCCCCTATTCCAGCCCTACGGCATTTATCTCAACAACGGCTTAGAAGCCAGGCTAAGGGCCGACTATTGCCATGGCGAAAAGGCAACCCTCGCAGAAGCCAAACAGCACATCAACCGGGCTAAAGCATTCCTAGATCTAGCCAAGCACTATCTCAGTGCAGAGCCAGTGGCCATGGGTCGAGCTGATGTTATGGCCAGTCGAGTATAGGCACCCGTCAGCTCCGTTTTCTGGCAGCTCAACCTAAATATGGCAACTCAGCAGCCCTAGAACCGTTTCTAGGGCTGTTCCCGTTTACGGCGCTCAGCAAGTTTGAGTAAGGTTTCCCTATGACTTGCTTTCGTAATGGGGTAGAAGTAGGTCAGCACCATGCCGCATAGCAGCAACACCAGCGGCACCGGTCCCATAAAGAAACGAATGGCCAGCAACGCTGACTCTGGTTGCTCAGCCGCCTCCTTAATAAAGCCAGAGGTTTGCAGCGCTAAACTAACCAGAAAAATACCAATAGCCAATCCCATTTTTTGCAGCAGGGTCATAAACGCATAAAAAACACCCTCACGCCGCTGGCCAGTGTTGAGTTCGTCTAACTCAATGACATCAGGCAAAATGGACCACGGTACAACATAGGCCGTGGCTACGCCAAAGCTGGCTAAGATACATAGGCCATAGAGAAAACTAAACTGACCTGGCTGCAAGAAAAATAAGGCGATTTGTACAATCACCCAAATACCACTGCCCAGGAAATACAGCCCCTTTTTGCCAACGCGCTTGGCCAATAGATTACAGATAACCATCATTAAGATGGCCGTCCCCTGAACCAACAGAGCCGCCAAAAAATAGTCGTCAGCCCCCATCCAAAAAGTGACGTAAAACGGAATAATC
Source organism: uncultured cyanobacterium (assembly GCA_938029995.1). GTDB lineage: Bacteria > Cyanobacteriota > Cyanobacteriia > Phormidesmidales > Phormidesmidaceae > Leptothoe. Next base: position 4,335 of record CALHGI010000590.1, read on the forward strand.
GTGGCCGTAATTTGCAGCGCCAGCCATGAAAACATGTAGATACCGACAACAAATAAAAATGGCCGGTTACTAAAAACAATCTTTATCTGCTGTAGGAACGAGCTGCCGTTTTCACCTTCGGTGTAATTGAGCGATCGTCCACGATAGGCAGCCTGCCGTTTGTAATAGGGGAAGGTCCCCAAAACACACCACAAGATAGCTCCGATGGAAATCACCCCGCCCATTGAGCCAAGGATCTGATACTGTCGCTGCGGATCTTCCACCATTTGACTGACAATCAATCCTAGGGCTAACACTGCAACAGCGCCAAATAGGGAAAACGACAGTCGAAAGGAGGTTAATTCAGTCCGTTCGTCGTAATCCTCGGTCATCTCAGCTGTCAGCGTGGAATAGGGCAGGTTTGTCGTTGTAAAAAATATCTGAAAAACAACGGAAACAACGACGTAATACCAAAACAGCGCCATTTGGCTCGTGAACCCCGGCACAATCCAATTCAGATAAAAAGTGGCCCCAAAGGGGATGGCCGTCAGGGCTATCCATGGGTAGCGGCGTCCCCAGCGAGAGCGGGTGCGATCGCTCAGGATACCGACAGCTGGATCATTGACCGCATCCCAGATTTTGCCAATCAAAAGTACGGACCCTGCGGTTAATGGCTCTAATCCAGCAACATTCGTCAAAAAGATCAGAAATGAAAATGCTAGTAAGTTAGAGGTTAGACCAGCCCCCAGATCCCCAGCTCCATAGGCCAATTTCACTGGCCAAGTCAGTTTTGGCGGAGACTGTAATTTGTCTGAATTTTCCATAGGTTCCGGGGAATTATGAGGAATTATGCTGTTGCTGCTTTAGGACATGACCCGATCTAGAAAAAGGACACTATGCAGGTTTTTTAGATTAAATCATCTCGAGGATCAGCAAACCCGAAACTATTAAATCATTTGTAGAATGGGGCCTAAGGGCTTGTTAAAAATTAAGGTCATGGCCTTATTCATTTAAATCATGGCTTAACAAGCCTTTCAGGCTTAAACCGTGAAGTAGTTTCTTAACAGCTCCTAAGCGTAACAGTGTCGTCACATTAAGCATCACACTAAAGTCCCCCATGGCTGGGCAGAGGCTAGACAGGCGCCAGATGATGGGTCAACTCCACAGTCGTGGCTGGCTGGTAAAAGCAATAGGCCCCATTGCCAACGCGTTAACCCCGCCCAGTTAACAGTACCCAGCAACGCCAACGTTATATTATTGCCCTATTTGTGTAATCCCTTATTCCCAATTGCCCATGTCAACCCCACCTAATCTCACCCATACCGACGTCGTCTCCAACGATCTCTACGTTTCCTGGCCAGACTACCATCAGTCCATTGAAAAATTAGCCATGGCTATTCATCAGTCAGGATGGCAATTTAACCAAATTGTTTGCCTTGCTAAAGGAGGTTTACGGATTGGAGATATCCTCTGTCGTATTTATGATCAGCCCTTGGCAATTCTCTCAACCTCATCCTATGGCGGAGAAGGCAACCGAACCCGTGGGGCGATTACCTTCTCTAGGGATCTCAGTATGACCACCACCAATCTCGGCACCCACGTTCTCTTAGTAGATGATCTGGTGGATTCAGGCCAAAGCTTACAACGCAGCATTCGCTGGTTAGAACAGAGATATGGTTTCTATATTGACGAAATTAGAACCGCTGTACTTTGGTACAAAGACTGTTCAGTCATTAAACCGGATTACTATGTTGACTATTTGAAAACCAACCCATGGATTCATCAACCCTTTGAAAAATATGAAGAGATGACTATTGAGACACTTATACAAGAGTCCTAAAGCCATAAGCATTGACGCAACGGAAACTACAATGGGTCGCTCGTCAAAATAATTTTTATGTATGAACTAAGGCACTATGCCAAGCCCAACATGAATGAACTGAGGTGAAGCGATTATCTATCCATAAGTTTTATGTTATTTCAACGGAAACTGGCCAGTTCCGTTGCTGTGGAGTGAAATAAAAATAATGATCAAAAAAAATCAAACTATTGTTCCTTCCATCATTGTTTTAGTTGCGCTTGGGATTATTGGCGCAGCATTTGGTTTTATTTGGCACAAACTAAATCAAACCTCTAATGTATCCCAGACTCCTGAGAGAAAGGGCATTACAGCCTCGCCAACGGCAACACCGACGCAGCGTTCCCTGGCACAACATACGGCCACTGTGCTCAGTGTCGCCCTAAATCCCAACTCTCCTCTCCTGGCTAGCGGCAGCTATGACCAAACGGTTAAGCTATGGGACCTGAATACAGGCAAAGTCCAACGCACGCTCAATCATGCGGGACGGGTTAATAGCGTCTTGTTTACACCAAACGGGCGGTATTTGATCACAGGGGGAGGGGATGGCAATATCACTGTTTGGAATTCGGAAACTGGTGCAGAAGAGCATCAATTTGCCGGTCGTTCCGGTCGAATTATCAGCTTGGCCACGAATACTGATGGCACCCTGATCGCTAGCGGAGGAAGTAACGGCACCATTCGTCTGTGGGATCTAGAAAAAAGACGAGAATCGGCCATGTTGCTAGAGTCTGGCGCACCGGTTAACAGTCTGGCATTTTCGCCCATCAACCCCCAAGAATTAGTCAGTGGCGATCAAGATGGCGTGATTACCCTATGGGATATTGCGGAGCAAGAAACTATCCGGACCTATAAATCCGGCACGGATAGAATCACGGATGTTGCCATCAGTCCTGATGGACAATATATTGCTAGCAGTAGTTACGATCCCAATATACAAATTTGGAATTTAGCAACGGCAACGGTTGAACAGACTCTAAGTGGCCATGATTTTGTTGTTGCTAACGTAGCATTCAGTCCCGATGGAGCAACATTGGCCAGCAGTAGCTTTGACGAAACCATAAAGGTTTGGAACTGGCAACAATCGACGGAACGCTGTACCTTGCGAGGGCATTCCGGATTTGTCTATGGTCTTGGGTTTGATGCGCAGGGAGCCGTATTGGCCAGTGGTGGCTATGATGGCTTGGTAAAAACATGGCCGCTAAACGATAAAAAGACAGGTTGCTCAGCAAGCTAAGTAACGAACTAGCCATACCGTCTAGCTTTTTCTTAAGAAGAAACACCGTATCGCTTCTTTTGAGAAGCAATACGGTGTTTCCATAGGAACCGAAAGAGACTGTTAGATTAGTCTCTTTTAGCCCTGGGGAGAGTCTTTCTATCGGTTGATCACCATGCCAGGGAATTATTTTTTGAACCGTTCGGCATCCTCTAACCAACTGTCAAACGAACCTTGATTATTTTGAATCCATTCTTCTGCATGGCGACGAATATCCCCAGGGGTATTTTCTCCATCCCGCATGCGTTGGTTTTGTAAGCTCACATCCATGATAGGAATGCTGACTAACTCGAACCACCGTTCAATGTCTGGGTTAGCTCTCAAAACATCACGATTCGCTAGAATTTGAATCTGATTAATTTCAAACCCAAGGTTTTTGCCATCAACCACAGACTCATTTTTCTGTGGGCGCAGGGGGGGGACATCCAACCAAACTGCATCTTGATCGGGAATCAGCACACTACTCACCCACAGGGGAGTCCAGGTAAAGTAAAGCACGGGTTCGCCGGCTTCGTAGCGTTGGATAGTGCGACCGATGGAGGCGTTGTAATTGTGGCTATCCTGTTCTACGGTTTCACGTAGATTGTAATCATCTAAATGGGACTCAATCACTCCCCGACAGGCCCAACCGTGGGG
>CALHGI010000591.1 GCA_938029995.1 uncultured cyanobacterium
GTGGGTGTAGGAAAAAGCTTCCCCCAGAATATTCACCATCGGGGTGCATCTGGCACCACTGACATTGCTGCGTTAGCACCCAACGAACATGTTTTATATGGGGCTCTAGTGGGCGGACCTCGACTTCCCCATGATTTTTCCTATGTGGATGAGCGGAGTGATTTCGTCGGGAATGAGGTGGCATTAGACTATAACGCCGGTTTCACCGGTGCTGTGGCTAGATTGTATGGCCAAGATGAGGGGGCCTTACTCAGTGATGATGCTTTAATAGCCCTCTCTGAAACGGGATTGTCTGAAGTAGCCTAGGGCTATTTCCGCTGTTCCTCTATATTTTGAAGATCATCGCTTTACAATGACTCATGTATCCCTTGATAAGTGGGCCATGGAAGCGATGATCTTTGAGTATATTTTCAACTTTGGAAATCTGTTTGTGTTGCCATTTTGGGCGTTAATGGTGCTGTTGCCCAACTGGGATGTGACCCGTAAAATCATGGCGTCCTATATTCCCTTTGTGGTATTAGCTGGGCTCTATATTTATTGTTTTGTGGCTAGTCTAGATCCTGATAAATTAGAAGACTTTGCTAATCCAACCCTGGCTATTTTGGCCGATCTCTTTTCTGATGAAAAGGTGATGACCACTGGCTGGGTTCATTTTTTGGTGATGGATCTTTTTGTGGGGCGCTGGATTTATTTAAATGGCCAGGAGCAACAACTTTTTACCCGCCATTCTCTTGCGTTGTGTTTATTTGCGGGTCCCATGGGGTTGCTATCCCACGTGGTTACGGTGTGGGTGACGCCCCTATTTAAAAAATCAGCTGAAGCCGTTTAATGGCTAGTCGAAGATCAGATTTTCTGGGTCTGTTAATGGGCGATTCTAGTTTTGGCACCACGGGCTCTGGCCCATGGGACTGCAATGGTGAGCTCAGCAGAGGGTTCGATAAGGTTGGTGGTGGTAATACTTGGGATGGTCATCTAGCCGCACATGGAGCCATGCTACACCGCCTCCGGCGGTACTGAGCCATACAGGCTGCTGACCGATCCGTTGGGCCATGGTGTGACCGACTGCTTTCCATAGGGCATGTTGCTGTGATGCGGGAGCCTGCTGGGTAAAGGCTCCCAAGTGACTGTAGTCATCCGATGGACTTAAGGGGCAAGGAACCACCAGAAGAGCATCGTGGCCGAGATTATAAAACTTGACGATGGATTCTTGTGTTTGAAAGTGATGGCTAAAGGTTTGCCGGTCGGGTGATCGGGCCAGACTGGGACTATTGATGAGGATGAACTCGAAGGGGCGATGGATGGTGGCGACTGTTACCGGTGGTGTTTCCCAACGGAAGGCCCCAAAGGGGGATGTTGTGAGGAGCTGTATAAAGAATGTGCGAAAGTTGTCGTCTTCTTGCCAGCCATGGATAACATCGGCGTAGGATATGGGGTTTTCGTCTTGATGGATTGATATGCGAAGGCGATGACCGCCATCAAGCGTTTCATTGTGTGCGTGCCACATGCCGTCAATCGTTCATCCGACTAATGTCTAATGTGTAGGGATCTGTCCTGGAATGTTGGGAGGGTCCTGGAAGGATCAGTGTTCCTAGTGTGAGTGATCATACGCCGCTTATTCACCAATATTTCACGTTTTCAGTGAGTGATTTGCGCGAATTTGCCCGCCTCATATGATAGCGTGCTAGGCATGATAGTAGTACAGACACATTATTACCTATACAGTTAAACGCGAGAGTCGTTCCATGATCGTTCTTAAAAAGTCAGAAAGATCCCCAGAAGTTATTTTGAAACAGGTTTGGGACACCCATAAGCTGACCCGTAAAGATCATGTTCGACTATCGTCGTTTTTACTATCGATTGTAGAGTTGACCCCTAAGCAACGGGAACAGGTTCATCACATTTTTGATGAGTTGAGTATGGGTAAGATTCAACTGGTGGATCGGTAGAGTGTGGCGGGTGACGGCTGCCCCCGCTTCATGGCAGTGGTCGCTATCCAAAGATATTGAGTTGTGAATTTGGGTCGGTTTCCTGGGCTATGGACTTTTTGGAGGACTGATTAGGGCCTCCTTTGCGTAGGCCGACGGCAATTTTGCTATGTTTTTCAATTTGGCCCATGACTTGTTGGGCCCGCTTGATCACGCTGGGGGGAAGACCCGCTAGGCGGCCTGCTTCGATACCGTAGGACCGGTCTGCCCCTCCCGGTTGTACCTGGTGCAGGAAGATAATTTGGTCCGGCATTTCTTTGACGGTGACCTGGAAGTTGGCCACATTTTTGAGTAACGATGCTAGCTCATTGAGTTCGTGGTAGTGGGTGGCAAATATGGTGCGGGCGCGGATATCGCTGGCTAGGTGTTCGGCGACGGCCCAGGCGATGGAGAGTCCGTCAAAGGTGGCGGTGCCGCGACCGATTTCGTCGAGCAGGACCAGGGATTGGGGGGTGGCATGGTTCAGGATATTGGCGGTCTCGTTCATTTCCACCATGAACGTGGATTGGCCGGTGGCTAGGTCGTCCACAGCGCCAACGCGGGTGAAGATGCGATCGCATACCCCCAATACGGCACTCCTGGCCGGGACAAAGCTGCCCACCTGGGCCATCAGTTGGATCAGGCCCACTTGGCGTAGGTAGCAACTTTTGCCGCTGGCATTCGGTCCCGTTAAAATAATCAGGTCTGGTGTTGCTGCCTTCGCCTTTTTACCCACTGGCTTGGCTATGGATGGTTCACCGAACCCTAGCCCCGTTGAGTTGGGCACAAAAAAGCCTGCTGGTAATGACTGCTCCACCACGGGATGACGACCCGCTTCAATGGCTAGGGTGCGTCCCGTGGTGACCATCTCTGGCCGGCAGTAACCTTGGTAGATGGCCACCTCCGCCAAACCACAGAGAACATCTGCGGCGGCCACATTGACCGCAACTTTACGAATCAGTTCCGCATAATTACCCACCTCTTCCCGTAGACCCAGAAAAATTTCGTACTCGATTTGGTTGATCTCATCTTTGGCATTGAGAATCCGGGCTTCCCGTTCTTTTAGCTCAGGGGTGATATAGCGTTCTTCGTTGGTTAGGGTTTGTTTGCGGATGTAGTCGTCGGGGGCTTGGCTGCTCTTTGCCCGCGAAATACTGATGTAGTATCCAAAGGCTTTATTGAAACCCACCTTTAGGCTAGAGACGCCGGTGCGTTCACGCTCACTCACTTCCAGGCTGGCAATCCAGCGTTGGTCGCTGCTCACCTGGTCCCGTAGGCCATCCAGGTGGGCGTTGACCCCTTCGCGGATGAGGCCGCCATCGGTGAGATATAGGGGGGGACTCTCCACCAGGTGGGCCCTCAGTTTGCGTCCCATTTGCTCTAATTCAGGGGGCACCGCTTGGAGCTTAATTAAATAGGGTGACTGGGCATGGGCCATGAGGGCCGCTAGGTCCGGTAGCTTTTCAAAGGACTCGGCCATGGCCACCAGGTCACGACCGTTGGCGGTGCCTGATCCTGCCCGCCCTGCTAGGCGCTCCAGATCATAAATTTGTTTGAGGATTAGCTGGAGTTGCTGGCGTAGGGTGCCGTTGTCTACCAGTTCACTGATGGTTTCCTGGCGTTGCTGAATTTTATTGACGCTGAGTAGGGGTTGGAGTAGCCAGCGCCTCAAGGCTCGGCTGCCCATGGCGGTGGTGGTTTTGTCGAGGGACCAGAGGAGCGATCCGTGGAAAATGCCATCCCGAACGGTCTGGGTGATTTCTAGATTGCGCCGGGTCTGGTTGTCTATGACGAGAAATTCTGTGGTGGCATAGGTGGATAGGGGCTGGAGCGGTGCAAGACTCTCTTTTTGGGTGTCTTCCAGGTAGTTCAGCAGTCCCCCTGCGGCCCTGACTGCTAAGGGTAAATGTTCGCAGCCAAATCCTTCTAAAGAGCGGATGCGATAGCTTTGTAGTAAGCGTTGTTTGGCTTCGGCATGGGTAAAAGGAGTCTGGGAGCGAAAGGTATAGCAAAACTGGGTGGGCAGGCCTTTAGGCAAGTTGTCAGAGGTTTCTCCTGGCCGCAGCAGGGCCCCCAGATCTGGGGCATTACTGGGGACGAGTACTTCGGCCGGCTGTAGACGCATGAGTTCCTGAACGAGCTGGTCCAGGGCGCTGCCTTGGGTGGTGAAAAATTCGCCGGTGGATACGTCTGCATGGGCTAGACCCCAGTGTTTGTCTGCAATCACCAGGGCGGCTAAAAAGTTGTTGCGCTTAGCCGTGAGCATGCCTTCTTCGAGAATAGTGCCGGGGGTAATGACGCGGGTGACTTCTCGTTTCACTAAGCCCTGGGCCTGGGCTGGATCTTCTACCTGATCGCAAATGGCGATGGCAAATCCTTTTTCCACCAGCAAGGCGCAGTAGCGATCGAGGGCATGGTGGGGAATGCCTGCTAAGGGGACCTTGCCGATGGCCTTGCCGGAATCTTTGCTGGTGAGGACGAGTTCTAGTTCGCGGGCAATTGCGATCGCATCTTGAAAAAACGTCTCAAAAAAGTCCCCCACCCGGTACATCACCAGGGCATAGGGATAGGCATCCTTCACGTCCGCGTAGTGACGCATCATGGGGGTGAGGTCTTCCCGCTTCACCTCGCGATAGTCGGTGTACCGCACCGCATGCTTAAGCAATCGTTCTGGAATACCGATATCCTTGGCCGGTGTTTCAGAACGTTCTGTGTCAGGGGCTGTGGCTTTAGATGCAGTCATAGGGTACTTGAACCGTTAGGACGCTAAGTTAATTTTATGCGCCTCCTTTAGGTGCAATCGCTAAGATATCCAGGAAAATCTACGGTGTAGCCACAAAAAGGGTTTCACCGTTTAGAATCGTCTGACCTATGGTTGCCTGCCGATGCTGACGGATATTCAAACGCGGAAATTAACCAAGCTCTTTCGGCTCTACGATGCGAATGGTGACGGTGTCTTGGTGCAGCAGGATTTTATGACCCTGGCGACTCGTTTAGCGGATCTCAGGCAAGGATTGCACGCCTCTCCCCATTACGACCAAATTTTGGCTCATCTTCAAGGGGATTGGGTCTGTCTGTGTCAGGCGGCGGATCAAAACCATGATGCTCGCATCACCTTAGATGAATGGCTCCGGTATTATGACCAGATCCTGAATGATATTAAGCAATATGTTGCTCGGGTGATTACGTTGGTAACGCTGCTATTTGACGCTTTTGATCAAGATGATGACGGCTATATTAGCGAGCAGGAATGGATGAGTCTGTTGGCCATTTTTAATGTGCTGCCGATCTATGCATCGTCTATTTTTCTGAATTTAGATCTGAATCAAGATGGTTTTTTGAATCAAGATGAGGTGCTTACCCTGATTCATGATTTTTTCTATATTAATGAGCCTTCGGCTCCCGCTAACTTTATGTTTGGGCCCTATTGAGTCGGGATTCATGATTAGTTATGAATATTATGGGTGTGTATCTCTAATGGTTTGGCTTTTGTATGGCTTCTCCGACGACGTCCGCTACTGATTTAAAGCGATTCCCGACGGATATCCCCCAACTCTCCCCTGTGCCTTTGGGTTGGTCCATCGAAGATCGAATTGTGGCTCGGGCGCATTTGGTGGGTGAACGGTTGATTCTAAAAACCTTAGAAACCACGGATGCATTATCGACTAATCCCTTAATTGTGCGGGCTGGACAAGCGGGTTGTGCCGTTCTTCTCCGGTATGGGGTCGTGGTTGTTTTCAATCTAGATGCTACAGAAGAAGCCAGCTATCTGGCTTCGCTTAGGCCTTGGATTAAGGAACCCTCTACCGAGACCGTGGGGGAGGAATTGCGGCTGGCATTTCACCCCACGGCGAAGGAACGCCTTGAAAAATCTATCCTGTGGTTGAAGGACTGCAGTGCTGAGCGTTTGCAGATTGTGGCAGAAGCGTTAGCGAAAAGTGTGGTGCTGGATTATTACGAGCAGGAAGTGTTAGGGCTGTTTGGGCTTTGGTGCATGAATGAGGTAGCTGCGGAGCCATAGAAGCCGGTAAAGTGCAGTTACCACACAAACACGGTACCGATGAAACGCACC
>CALHGI010000592.1 GCA_938029995.1 uncultured cyanobacterium
CTTCCCAATGTATAACTTAAATACCAACAAAACCTGCTAGCACCTAGTAGTTTTCAACGTAATAAACCTAGATGATCCTGAAAACGCGACCTAAATCAAGACCAATCGCTTTAAAAATCACGCCTAAAGGCAGTTTATAGACTCTAAACCTATCGATAACTAGCGCGCTTGCATGCGCGCTTGAACTAGCGCGCTTGCATGCGCGATGCCCCCTGAAAGGTTACGGCGAAGGCAGCGCTACCCTGGCTAGTCCTCTTCCCTCAGCTCATCATAAAGCAAGTCCAAGCCAATCAATACGCGTTCGCGATCAGATAGGTCACCAATAATTTTTCGGACTGGTGGAGGTAAAATCTTCGCCAGAGTGGGTGTAGCCAGGATTTTATCTTCTTCGGCTAGCTGTGGATTTTGCAGTACATCGATCACCTTGAGGGCATACACGCCCTGAAATTCTTCCTCCAGAATCGTATTGAGCATTTTCAGTGCTCGAGTGGAGTTAGGGGTATTCCCAGCGACATACAGTTTGAGAATGTAGGTTTTTTTATAGGCCATTGGAATAATCCCGGAGGTGTCGCAAATGTGCTGAATTTAAGTCCACAAGTGTGGTGAGACAGGGCATAGATATTGCTAAAAAGTTATATTTCACGGGGAATAGACCGGCGATACATCTCACACAAATGCGCTAATACATCGATCAGAGTAAGGCGATAGTCCAATAGAATTTCTTCGCTCCGCCCTTCCATGGTGAGCTGCTTGGAAAAATTATCCATCAGCTCCATGTGAATTTCGACCACCTTAGAAATAGATACGTCGGCAAAGAACGCTAGATTAACGTAATCATCAATCCGTTGATTCAGGCTCTTATCATCGGATGAAAAGTAACTCAAAATAATCTGCCGATAGTCTTGACGCAGATGATCAATAAACTCATGACGCTCTTCCAAGCTCATGTTGCGGATGAAATTTTGTGAGTTTCGCTTGTAGTACACGCCCAAATAACCAAGACGCTCGTGCAGTTTTTCGGTTAGTCGCTGCTGCTGCAGACTGAGTAAGAACAGACGGTTATCTTTGATGTCGTCCTCGTTGTCAATTAAGGCATTTTTGTTTGCTGGCAGCTGCAGAAACTGATTAATGGCTTCTCGAACTTTGCTCTCAATCGAATTTAGATCATCTGGAGTGATCTGAATGACAGCACTATGATAAATGGCATCAGGCGTGACTGACGCTTGGTCTGAGACAATCAAAATAGGCAGCAAAATATCCCGTGCCCACAATTCTTGCAACAGGTCAGTTCCATCATGAGCCGGTTGAACGACCAAACAATCAATCCGATGACGATTGGTAATGGTCCATTGCACAAACTCTGTTTGTGTTTTGCTCCAACTAATGGCAAATGGGCTGTGGGCCAGCGTTTTTTTGAGCGACTCAGCCATGGAGGCGTGAGCTGTATAAATTCCAACTAGGAAACGTGCAGCCAAAACTTAAATGGATTATGACGCAATGTTTGAGTGTATTTATTGACTTATTTAAATGGTGTGATGTTATTAAACCGAAAGATACCGGGTTTTATATATTGCAGCACTTGAACAATCATGGATGTCGAGTTCGAAGACTCGATGTGTATTTTATTTTGAAGATATGTTCTAGCGCCCTTGCTCACTAAGGATATAGGGTATGAGCCCCGCTTTTTGAAACTTAAGTTTTTTTTATCGGTGTCTTACTTCCTGGGGGCTGAGATTATCAGTACCGAGGACGATGGAAGAAAACTTCCGGTACTAATGAACCTGACTAGAAAGCTAAACGAGCATGGAGGGATTCGAACCCCCGACCCTCAGAACCGGAATCTGATGCTCTATCCACTGAGCTACATGCCCTGGCATATGACTTAAGTTAGCCATGAACCGTGCCTAATATTAACACCTGTGCAGGAATCTGTCTTTGACTTTACGTTCAAGGAACTGATGGCATAGGCTCATGAAGTTATTCCGAGTTCGGTCTAAGTGCTGGATATTCAACATCTATCTAAAACCTTTGGCCCATATCAGGCACTCACGGATCTCACCCTGAGGCTAGTGCCGGGGGAGGTCTATGGTTTATTGGGCCCAAATGGGGCAGGCAAAACTACTACCATCAACGTATTGAGTGGTCTACTGCAGCCAGATACGGGCCAAGTGTTGATCGCGGGAGAATTAGCTTCAGAGAAAACCAAGGCCCGCTTAGGCATTATGCCCCAGCAAAATCTGCTCTATCAGAGCTTGACCTGTGGAGAAAATCTTGCCTTTTTTGCCCAAATCTATGGGCTACCAAAATCGTTAAGGTCGAAACGGATCATGGCTTGCCTCCAAGCCGTCAATCTTGAAGATCGTGTGGATAGCGTTGTGGGTCAGTTGAGTGGTGGCATGCAACGTCGTCTGAGTTTAGCCGTAGCCATTGTCCATGGGCCAAAACTAGTGGTCTTGGATGAACCCACCACAGGTCTAGATATTGAAGCCCGTTATGGGGTGTGGAATTTAATCCGACAGCTGCAGCAGGATGGGGTGACGGTGTTGTTAACCACCCACCTATTGGATGAGGCAGAACGGCTTTGCGATCGCATCGGCTTTCTTAAGCAAGGCCACTTACTCGCCCAAGGCAGCTTAAATGAGCTGCGCGAGCGTATTCCCGCCGCAGAAGTGGTCACCCTACAAACCACCGACGAAGCAGCTGCCATTGAACGGGCCAAGTCCCATGGCTTCACCCTCCGTCGCTACGACAACCACCTAGCATTTTGGATTCCACAACGCCTAGAGTTGCAAGAGCTGCTCCATCACTTTGATGGCATTCCCCTAGACTCCATTGCCCGCAGTCCAGTGACCTTAGAGCATATTTACCTGGAAGTGACCCGTCCGTGACGAGGCCAGATCGATAGGTATGCCAGATTTCTACACAAACATAAAAAAACTCAACCCTGATGGCTCAAAGAACGTAAGGTTTTCTTACGCCTAGATTTACTTAAGTTCACAAAGGGTTTATGTGCGTTACTTAGGCACCTGGGGTAATCTGAATTTAGTTCGAGAGAACACCTATGACTAGGCTGCATTTGCAGCTTAAACCTAACTCTATATTCTGACTGACTTTTAGCAGTTTCCCTTATACAGAACTATTTAAAGGGGAAGGGGGCCTCAGCATTAAT
>CALHGI010000593.1 GCA_938029995.1 uncultured cyanobacterium
GATCATCCCCTAAATCAGTTTGGTAAACCTAAGTCGTTGTTAAAACAACAGATGAGGTTGCAAACGTTAGAAGCTGAGCTGCGCGATCGCAAAACCAAATACCAAAAATACGCCAGCCGATACTGGGAAGAATTTCTCAACCTCATGACCATTCTCGAAGCCTTTGGCGGCCTCGAAAACAACCAGCCCACCAACTTCGGAAAAATGGCCGCCGCCATCCGAGGTGAGAACGAGCTATGGCTAGCCCTGGCCATAGGGTCCGGTGAGTTTGACCACCTCCCCCCCCACCAGTTTGCCGCCGCCTGCGCCGCCATCGTCACCGAAATCAGTCGCCCCGACACCTGGACCCGCTACCACACCTCCGACGCAGTGGTAGAAACCCTCGAAGGCCTACGGTCCATTCGCCGTCAAATATTTCAACAACAGCGCCACTACCAGGTCACACTCCCCGTCTCCCTAGAATGGAACATGATCGCCCTAGTGGAAGAATGGGCCATGGAAACGGACTGGCATGAGCTGTGTCAAAACACCAGCCTGGACGAAGGCGATGTGGTCCGCATCCTGCGCCGCACCCTCGACATTCTGTCCCAAATTCCCCACGTACCCTTCTTGCCAGATACCGTTAAATCCACCGCCCGCCAAGCCGCCTATCTACTTAACCGTTTCCCAGTCAATGAAGCGGGCAGTAATCCAGATGCAATGACCGATGCAAGAGCAGGGGATACTAAAGATACCAGCGCCGAGGGGAGCGCCGATTAAGGCCGCCCCATAAAATTATCCGGCCGATCAAGTCACCCACCCCACAACAGGCCAGGGGCTATTCCCCACGGCCCCTACGCCTTTACCACCGACCACCGACCATGACATCCTCTTCTCTACCCCACCGCCCAAAAACCCTATCCCGTGCCCAACGAGCCGTGCGCTGCGCCCCGTTTTACATGAAGCTGCTGGCAGCCATGAAATCCAACAGTGTGGCCCTCAGATCCATCACTGACGATCGCGGCATGCTCAATGGCTATACCCGTCAACCCCTCTCAGACGTAGCCGCCGACCAACACCTAGGATGGCTAATGGCCGTTGGCATCGTGCGCAGAGAAGTCGATGGCCAAGGCCTGACCGATAGCTTCCGCCTCACCCCCATTGGTCGCCAACTAGTAGACCAATGGGAGACCACAGGTCGTCCGGATTCCACAGGTAGTCCCCTGGATTATTTACTCAACGCCAAAAATCGATGGTTCAGGCTACCGACCTGGCTACAATAGTCCAGTTCATTAGCCCAGTTAACCTGGAAACGACAACTCCAGAAAGGCGCTAACCGCAAAACGCCACCCCCAGGACGCTACCATTAACGTCGTCTAAATGACTTAGTTTGGGTATGGTTATGCAATGGAGCGAACCATACCGAAATGCACAGGTTAACGCAGTACGATTACCAATACTCTGTACTAAAAGGCCGTTATTCCAACTTGATATTCCAACTCAATATTTTGACCAACAATAATTTAATTGGACAGGGAGACGCTCTAGCATGAAGGCCATTATGGTTGTGGGGACCACCTCCCACGCAGGGAAATCGCTACTTGTGACAGCACTCTGTCGCATCCTCAGCCGTCGTGGTTGGCGAGTCGCTCCTTTTAAGGGACAAAATACGGCCCCCAACGCCTACGTCACCGCCAATGGCGCTGAAATTGGATACACCCAAGCAGTCCAGGCTTGGGCCGCTGGCGTATCTCCCCAAGCCGAGATGAATCCCGTCTTACTCAAACCCCAGGGACCCACCACCTCTCAAGTCATTATTAAAGGTCGTCCCGTTGGTCAAACCACTACTACCCACTACTACGAAACGTACTTTGAAAGCGGCTGGCAGGCGGTCCAAGAAAGCCTAGCCAGACTGGGCCAAGACTTTGACCTATTAATTTGCGAAGGGGACGGCAACCCCGCTGAAATTGATATTAAACAACACGATCTGGCCAATATGCGGATTGCCACGGCCCTGAATGCCCCCACCATCTTATTAGCCGACATTGAGCGGGGCGGGGCGTTTGCCCACATCGTTGGCACCCTTGAGCTACTCGAACCAGAAGAGCGGGCCTTGGTGAAGGGCATTGTCATCAACAAATTTAACGGTCAGAAAAGTCTGCTACAGCCTGGAATTGACTGGATAGAAAAGCGCACAGGCATTCCTGTCCTGGGAGTGATTCCCTGGATGGACAGCGCCTTTCCCGCCGAAGATTCACTTTCCTTGATGGAGCGACCGGTGGAAAAACAATCCGCCGAACTTAATATTGCGGTCATTCGCCTGCCCCGCATCTCCAACTTTACGGACTTTGATCCCTTAGAAGCCGAGCCATCCGTCAATGTCAAATATTTGAGCCCCAAGGATGATTTAGGCCACCCCGACGCCGTCATTTTACCCGGCACAAAAACAGCCATCGCTGACCTGCTAATTTTGCAGCGCACTGGCATGGCTGAGGCGATTCAAAACTACGCCGCCGCCGGTGGCACAGTGCTAGGGATTTGTGGTGGATTCCAGCTGATGGGACAGATGCTGGCCGACCCAGAGGGACTAGAGGGGCAAGAGGGTCGATTTAGGGGACTGAGCATCCTCCCCCTACGCACGGTGATCACCCAAAACAAGGTGGCACGCCAACGATCCGTCAGCTCCAAGTTTCCCCAAGAAGGACTACCGGTCAATGGCTACGAAATTCACCACGGTCGGACACAGCTAGTGATGACCCCCGAAGGTGGAGAGCCCGGCCCCAAGTTTCACCCCATTTTTGACGATCGCAGCCTCGGCATCGTAGATGAAACCGAATCCCTGTGGGGCACATACCTCCATGGAATCTTTGATAATGGCCCCTGGCGACGGGCTTGGCTCAACCGTCTCCGACAGCAGCGCGGACTCGGCTCTCTCCCCACAGGAATTGCCAACTATAGAGAACAACGGGATGCCATGCTCAATGATTTAGCCAATACCGTGGAGCAGTACGTCAATTTGGACCCCATTCTTGCTCAGTCCTAGGCCCTCTGATAGAAAGGACCAGGGAATATTCACAAATAAACCGGCGCTCCCCTAGGCTAACTGTGACAGAATGCTTTGACATCTATCACAACAATCCATGGCCCCTACAGATATTGCGCTGTTAATTTTAGGTGGCTTAGCTTCAGGTCTATTAGCCGGGTTACTGGGCATCGGCGGAGGCGTCTTAATGGTCCCCCTCTTATTAATCTTAGGGTTCACCATCGACCAAGCCACCGCCACCAGCCTCCTAGCAATTTTAGTCACCGCCAGTACAGGCAGCTGGCAAAATTGGCGCATGGGCTATCTCAACCCCAGCCAGGTTTTATGGCTAGCAGCTCCCGCCGCAGTGCTAGTAATCGCGGGAACTGAAATCGGCAGCCTCATCACAGACGTCCAACGGCAGGTAGGCTTTGGCTGCTTACTATTGGCGAACTTGTACCTCGTGAGCGTCAAAAAAAGAGCGGTAACTCAAGCGCCCAGTGGTCCGGCGACGATGAATCCCACCACAGCTCGACTAGTCACCGGTGGTGCCGCAGGGTTTATGGCCGGCCTTTTCGGCGTTGGTGGCGGGGTCATCATGGTCCCCCTCCAAATTTTACTCTTAGGCACTGGCATCAAGGACGCCGTAAGAAACAGCTTAGGCGTCATCGTCATGACGTCCCTCATTGCCTGCATGCACAACCTGATCAAAGGCGACATTGTCCCGATTGCCGGACTGACCATGGGCATAGGCAGACTGGTCGGAGCGCAAATAAGCACTCGTTTTTTACCCAAACTACCCGAACAAATGATCAGCACCCTCTTTCGTGGCCTGCTGTGCATTTTGGCCGCCTATGTCTTTTGGCAAACCTGGCAATCAGCCTAAGGGAGCACCCAGAGAAAACATAAAAAAGGTTACGAGAACAGGTCTCGCAACCTTTTCGAAACTTTAGAAATAATCGACAGGCTCAAAAGCTCGATGACCGAAAACCGTTGAGCTAGTACTTAAGTTCCAGTTTCTTTACTGTTGGTCTGGATATAGAGAATTAGCAGAAATACGGTTGGCACAAATACAAACAGGATGCTGGCTACAAACCCTAAATTATTGACTTCCATAGGACTTAGCTACTACTTAATCTCAACAACAAACCATATGGCTAAGCATACCACTCTGCTTCAACGCAATGAAGCAGAAGGACAGGAGAATTACCGTGGACCATGGAGCAAAATTAAAACTAACCCCTGGCACCACAGCCCTCAACAGCTACTTTTTCTTGGGTTTTGTAACCACACTAATTGGGCCATTGACTAGGGTCTGACAGGCCAACCGGCAGTTTGCAGATCGTTTTTTAAGCCGTTTTTCCTCAACCGACGTGCGGGGAGATAGATTCCCGCCGCCTTCTGTAATTTCCACCACGCAGAGGGCACACTGCCCATAGCCACCGCAGTTCATCATTTTGCCCGTTAGCGTATAGATATCAATTCGATTATCTATGGCCTTTTGACGCAGGTTTGCGCCATCCGCTGCTGTAATCTCAACATCTTCTTTAACAAACTTAATGGTGGGCATCGAATGGCTCCAAAGGCAACCTCTGTAAAGGCGAGAACGCCGTAATCGACAGAATCCTTAAAATCCAACTTGCATTGGATTATGAACTCTAGTTACACTTCTTTATACACTTTAATCTTTGACATTGAGTGTAATAGTCCGTCGGGAATCGTCGAGATTCACTACCGCAGTAGGTTGTCAATTTTTTTCCATAGTTTGCTTTGCCCCTGGGGATATTCTTCAGCCTCAGCATTGGAGCTGATGGTGAGATCTGGTAGCCTATTCGTATCGGTATTTTAATGTACGGCTAACATTTCCAAACTAGGAGGAGGCACGTAGTCAATGGGACTACCCTGGTACCGGGTACATACAGTCGTGGTTAACGATCCCGGACGACTGATTTCTGTTCACCTGATGCATACGGCACTCGTGGCAGGTTGGGCTGGCTCTATGGCCCTTTTCGAATTAGCTACCTTTGATCCAAGCGATCCCGCTCTGAACCCCATGTGGCGTCAGGGTATGTTCGTTCTTCCGTTCATGTCTCGCCTCGGTGTTACCGGGTCTTGGGGTGGTTGGAGCGTGACTGGTGAAACAGGTCTTGATCCTGGTTTCTGGTCATTTGAAGGAGTTGCAATTGCTCACATCGTGCTGTCTGGCTTGCTATTCTTAGCAGCTGTTTGGCATTGGGTTTTTTGGGACTTAGATCTATTCCGTGACCCCCGAACTGGCGAGCCCGCTTTGGACTTGCCCAAGATGTTCGGCATTCACTTGTTCTTATCTGGTTTACTTTGCTTCGGATTCGGAGCGTTCCACCTGACAGGGGTATGGGGGCCCGGTATGTGGGTGTCTGATGCCTACGGCATTACCGGCCACGTCCAACCAGTCGCTCCTGAATGGGGGCCTGGAGGCTTTAACCCGTACAACGCTGGAGGTATTGTGGCTCACCACATTGCCGCTGGGATTGTCGGAATTGTGGCGGGTCTATTCCACTTGACCG
>CALHGI010000594.1 GCA_938029995.1 uncultured cyanobacterium
GGGAGACCATTGCCAAGGCTCCTTCAGAGCTGGCGGACTGATTGTCCGCCCAGCCTGTCAAACCAAGAGCTGCCCAGCATGGGCCTATTTCCCGGACCGGGATGATTTGCTGAAGCGTACGCCCAGACCTGTGATGAGTGCGATCGCAACTGCTGATGTGGGTTCCGGTACCGATGTGGGCTCCCCAGAATCCAGTCTTTGCACTTGAAATTGGCTAATGGTGGTTATCGCACGACCGCCTTGATTGTCAGCCGTTCCAATTTGAAACCCAAACACCTGATTGGCCGCCACTTCTACCGAAGCGGTTCCCGACTGTTGGGCAGCACCGGCGCGATCAATCAGCTCAGTAAATGTGCCGTCAGTCCGGGGGGACGTGGGGGGGAAATTGCCCAGGGCAAAGCCAAAGGGATCAAATGCAGCCCCTAGGCTATCGGTGGTGGTGTAATCCCAGTCAAATGAAAAAATACTGGCTTCAGGAACAGTGATAAAAACAGTTGTAAAGCTGGTATCACACAGAAAGAGTACGGAGACTGGTAGGTCAGTGGACGTGCAACTTAATCCAAACTGATCCAAAATGCCAGACTGATTACTCCCCAATAGGGTGAGTGAATCCGGGGCATCGGTAAAATCCACTGAGCCATTAAACGGAGCCAGGGGAACGTTATTAATAGTTAGCTGCGTATTATCGATGCCAGCCAATGCCGGACTGCTATTAAAAAGCTCCCACTGTTCGGGAGCAAAGCTGCCAGTAAAACCTTGGGCAATTGAAGCTTGAGCCGTCGTACCAATAACAGCCGCAGACGTTACCAGTGACCCTATAACAGTGCTTAAAATGGCCTTTGCCATCATATTCCGTAGTAAAAAACCTTAACCTTACTGTTCTTAACAAGGGTTAGAAGACCTAACCGGAAGACGACCTGATATACGTACAAGTTAATCCGTGATCAACCGTGAATTCCGGATTAATTTGCCGCTATGCCAAATATAATCATCCCCACTCAGAATGTCGGGCCAGACGCCGTGCATTTACTAAAACAATATTGTTGCTATTGCTTTGTTAAGGTTATTTGATGCCAGGTCGACAAGTTCTGGTAAAGGCAAATCAACCCCCAATAAACCGGGGCGTTGACATCAGTAATTACACCCATATAGCCCGAACAAACATCGCGATCCTAACCCCCTTGATGTTTGTTACTAAGAACATGATGAAGGTCGCTAAACCCTTGATATAGCAACAAAAACCGTAACTCGAAGATACAAAAATGTTGCAGAATCTATCTTCCTATCAATAATTTCTCAGAATGATGGCTTAGTCCCCTTTGGCACCACCCAAAAGCTGTAGGCTTGAAACGCGATTTTATAGCTAACGTAGACACTTATGGGACAGCATCGGGACATTAAACGAATTGGCCTACTGACAAGTGGTGGAGACTGTGCCGGGCTCAATGCCGCTTTACGGGCCGTAGTACATCGGGCTGACAGCTATGGCTGGGAAGTTGTCGGAATTTCCCGCGCCACCCAAGGTCTAATGGCACGCCCTCCTGAATATGTGGAGTTTGATGTATCCAGTACCCATGGTTTACTCCGGGCTGGTGGCACTGTGTTGGGGACGACCAATAAGGGCAATCCGTTTGCCTTTCCATTACCCGATGGCACCACGTGCGATCGCTCCCAAGAAATCATTGATGGCTACCATCTGCTGGGTTTGGATGCCCTGATTGGCATTGGTGGCGACGGCAGCATGGCCATTTTGCGACGTCTGGCCCAGCAGGGGGGATTGAACCTGGTAGGCATTCCCAAAACCATCGATAACGACCTCGGTTGTACCGAGCGCTCCATTGGGTTTGACACGGCCGTGAACATTGCAACCGAGGCCCTAGATCGTCTGCATTTCACCGCCGCCAGCCACTCTCGGGTGATGATTTTAGAAGTGATGGGGCGTGATGCTGGGCATATTGCCCTCAATGCCGGTATCGCCGGTGGGGCAGACATCGTACTTATACCTGAGATTGACTATTCCATTGACAACATTTGCCAAACCATCAAAGGTCTGAAGCGTAACTTCGCCACCATCATTGTGGCGGAGGCTGTGTGCACCGAAGCGGGCGAAAAAGTCGTCCAGACCAATCGCCTGGGCCAATGCCGTCTGGGGGGCATCGGCGAACACTTGGCTGACCAAATTACCGAAAAAATTGGGGCAGAAACTCGGGTTACCGTCCTGGGACATGTGCAGCGCGGCGGGACACCGTCTCCCCTAGATCGAGTGCTTGCCACCACCTTTGGCGTGGAAGCTGTGGACCTGATTGCCGCCGGTAAGTTTGACCACATGGTGAGCTGGCAAAATCGCCAGGTGGTCCATGTACCCATTGCCGATGCCATTGCCGAATACCAGGCCGTGAACCCCGGTGACCCACTGGTTAAGACAGCTCGTGGCATGGGCATCTGCCTAGGCGATGCCGTGAGCCATGAAGTCAACAATCCTATCCGTCGGGATGCAGCTGTTTTAGCCTCGGCATACAGCTAGGAGCTTCGTCTGGCATCCGGAAAGTAGGATGTGAGGTCAGCAATTGGGCAAAATTATCCAATCCTAGCAGCCCTGGGAATTCAGAATTTGGACGGTTCCTGCCTCAATTCTGTCCCCTGATATGGTGACCCGCTGAAGGCCTTCAGCGGGTCACCGTGCCGCTCACCTACAGCCTGAACTATGGGGGTAAAACGAGTCATCAATCCAGGCGTTAATTTGGCTAACCCAGCTGCGCCCACCCAAATATTTTCAGAACTGCTCGCCTTAGCTGAATGTAAGCTTCTGTTAACCAATGACGTGATTACGCAGATCTCAATAGAGAATAAACCCAAGGGCCTTGGGGCGCTTTCCCATGGTCTTTGTGTGTCGTTGTTGATGTAGGAGAGGCTCCGCAACGTCAGTTTCTAACCGTACGTGTTGTACCCCTACCCTATGCAATTTGCTAAAACCTTGACGTCGTCCCAGGACGATACCCAAGAGAAAATTCTTGGGGCGGCTCAGCGGCTGTTTGCCCGTCGTGGCTATGGCGGCACCACCACCCGAGATTTAGCCCAAGCGGCGGGGGTGGCTGAGGGCACGCTATTTCGACACTTTGAAAACAAGAAAGCTATTTTGATCGAGGTGGCAACCCGAGGCTGGGTTGAACTACTCACGGATCTCCTGACCGAGCTCAGTGAAATGGCCAACTATAAGGCCATTGGTAAGGTGATGCGAAAACGCATGCTCAACATGTCTGCTAATACCGATATGCTGCGGGTGTGTTTTATGGAAGCGCAGTTTCACCCAGAGTTACGGGAGCGGGTACAGGCGGAGGTTATTTCTAAAATGACCGATGTGGCCGAAGCCTTTTTTCAAACCGCCATGGATCGGGGCACCTATCGTCCCATGAATCCTCGGGTGGTGGCTCGGATCTTTTTGGGCATGTTTACCGTTGCCGGATTTAGTCAAACTACCCTGGCTGATGAGGCCAGTTCTCCCCAGGATATGAAAGAACTGGCAGAGACCCTGGCCGATATTTTTCTCAATGGGGTGCTGGCCCAGCCTGAAGATTAGCCCTGGCGTCTAGCCTCTAGGCGATTGAGGTCATCGGCATTAACTCGGTACGCTGCCCCAAAGCCGATCACAAATTGTCCCCCTTGGGGTTGTAGCTGGAATAATTGAAAATCAGGTAGGCCTTTCATCAAACCAATGACCTGACCAAATGTTTGCTCAAAGCGATCGATCAACGTTTGCCACTGGGGAGTGTCACGGGGGAGAGGGCTGGCGACGCATTCATAGGTCAACCGGCGGCGGGCAAAAATTTCCTTGGTTTCCGCTTCATCTTCAATCAAGAGCACACTGGCCCGCCCCGTTTGCTTCAGGTTTTCCGTATGGACAGACAACCCGCTGACGTAGACGTATAGGGTCTTGTCGTCATCAATTAAAAAGGGGGCATAGCTTGCCTGGGGGATTCCATCGGCACTGGCGGTGCTGAGAATAATGCTGCGAAACTGCTGGGGAAATGTTTGGTAAAGCTCGGTAACCCGATTAATGTCAGCCATGGCATAGGGCAAAGGTGAATGGTTCGTTGGAACCGGTCGTTTCTCCTAGGGCAAAACGACCGTTCTGGACGCGGACCAGGTTTATCTTAAAAGTAACATCCATGGCATGGGTCCTAGCCCGACTATGGGCACAAAGCTATATGATTTCTAGCCCAGGTGACGGGCGCTATCTGGTTATTCTTCCGGTAAAATACTTTGGCTGGTTACCTAATGTCATGCCATGGTTCGTCGCATCGTTCAAACCGATCAGGCTCCGGCCCCCGTCGGTCCCTACAATCAGGCCATCGTTGCCTCGGGTGAGATGGTGTTTGCCTCTGGACAGATCGCCTTGGACCCCACCAGTGGCACCCTAGTGGGTGATGGGGATGTGGCGGTTCAAACCCAGCAGTGTCTCGATAACCTCAAGGCTGTTTTGTCCGCCGCTGGAGCCACCCTGGCCAATGTGGTAAAAACATCCGTGTTTTTAAAAGACATGAATGATTTTGGCACCATGAACGGTGTCTATGGCACTTATTTTGATGAAGCTACAGCTCCGGCGAGGGCCTGTGTTGAGGTGGCCCGTTTGCCCAAGGATGTGCTGGTGGAAATTGAATGTATTGCCGTGATATAGCTCGGGTCTGGGGTGGCCCTAGGTTGACGGTTTAAATTTGGCACGCTAGCCTATGGGTATCGAAGCAACGTTCGTCCCCATTTTTTTCAGCCATGCAGTGCAAGTTTTTTTACTTTTGGTTTAGCCAGGTTCACCGGCCCTGAACCCTTAGCGCTAGCATGGGACGCCGGTGAACCGCAGAGTGTAAGCTCTGCGGTTTTGTTTTATTCACTGACATTTTGTTGGCTTTTCCCGTTTTCCATATCCATTTCCTTTTCGCACCATGATCGTTCACCACAGCTGGCAATTTACAGTTTTCTTTTTTACGCCGCCACCGGGTAGGTAGCGTTCGCTGTGTCGTTCGAACTTGCCCGGAGCCTTGACAGGCTGCGGGCTTTTTGTTTTTTAGCTGTTTATTTTTTTATCACCATGAAGGATGCCAAACTTGTTGCCAAAGCCCATGCTAATCACACCAGTGAAATTGCCATTACCCCCAATGTGACCGTTGGGGGCAAACAGCTATTTATCGTTGGTGGCCCCTGCTCCATTGAAAGCATGGCCCAGATGGAAGCCATTGCCCAGGCCCATTTGCCCATCCAGGGATTGCGCGGTGGGATCTACAAACCTCGCACGTCGCCCTATGCGTTCCAAGGATTAGGGGATGTGGGGTTGGATATCCTCTCGGCCATGCGGCAGCGTTATGGGTTGCCGGTGGTGACAGAGGTGATGGCCATCCATCAAATTGAAAAGCTGCTGCCCCATGCCGATGTACTACAGGTGGGTAGTCGCAATATGCAAAATTTTGATTTGCTCAAGGCCCTGGGGGAAATTGACAAGCCCGTATTGCTCAAGCGCGGTTTGGCTGCAACGGTGACCGAGTTTGTTATGGCGGCAGAATATATTGCTAGCCATGGTAATACGAATATTATTCTGTGTGAGCGGGGTATTCGTAGCTTCGATAGTTATACCCGTAATGTGCTCGATCTGGGGGCGGTGGTGGCCCTCAAGCAAATTACCCATTTACCTGTGGTGGTGGATCCTAGCCATGCTACGGGTAAGCGAGAATTGGTCGCTGGGTTGGCTCGGGGTGCGATCGCATGCGGTGCTGACGGTTTGATGATTGAATGCCATCCAGAACCTGAGCAGTCTGTGAGTGATGCCAGGCAGACCATTAGCCTAGACGCCATGGCTGAATTGGTGAATAGTTTGGTCCCCATTGCCCAGGCGGTTGATCGGTCTATCCGTCGACC
>CALHGI010000595.1 GCA_938029995.1 uncultured cyanobacterium
CCTTGCCGATTTCGATAGTGGGATCGCCTGCGATGACATCGCTTCTCCACCCAGCAACCATCACCAGACTCCCCATGGATCTGCCGGGCTTTTTCCACACTCATCTGAGCACAGGCCACACATTTTTGGTTAATCCGTCGCGCCATCTGTCTAGCACCGTTTATCTCAAGAAATCAGGTTCTATAAATCCTTAGACAGCAGAATAATCCGTGTATTGCCTCATGTCCGGCGCTTGAAAACCAAGAACTACCTTCTCTTTTTCAATTCCTCGATCCACCAGTTCCTGAGCAACTCTCATCTCAGTCATATTTTGTTGGATCCAAATTTTTTCGTCCTTAATATCCAGATGTAAAACACATCCATAGACCCGACGATGACCATCCCATCCGACATTCATGACCTGATAATGATCCTGCCGAGTATCAAAAACCGTGTAACATTCAATCTCGCCATTAGCGATCGGAATCGCTGCATAATCAGCTAACAACGCCTGAATAACAGTTCGATAGGTCTCTAAGGTATCCATTTCACAATTGCCTCTTGGTTAGGATCGTAGATAATTTGTTTGATTTGATATCGCTCTAATGAAATCTGTGCAAACTCACGCCTGAAAAACGCCTCATAGGCTGCCAATGGTAAGGCTAGGTAGAGAATACGTGTTGGATCACTAATTTCTAAAGCCAGTCGATAATTCAAAAATTGCCCCAATGCAGCATGATAATCCGTAAGCGGCGAATCACTTAAAAAGGTCTTAATCTCAACTGCTATTTTTTCTGTACCCCGTTCCGCAGCTAATAGCTGTTCTGCTCCTAAATCTATTTCAAACTTCGTACCACCCACCTCCAACCGCAGTGGGTCATCCGTGACTATCCACTGCTCTTTCTCAAGGGCAATCTTAACTGCATTATGAAATCGATCTTTAGCTGCCATAGCCTACTTGATTAGAATCATTCACCATCATAAATCGAGTAGTCGCCGAAACCCTCTGATTTCAAGGGCTATGATAGCTCAAATTTAGCAGACTATTTTTAGTGTAAGTTTTAGTGTAAGCAATTAAAAGGTACTTATTTAGGGTAAGATTCAACCCATGGGGGAAGGCGTATGG
The DNA here is from genome assembly GCA_938029995.1 of uncultured cyanobacterium. Lineage (GTDB taxonomy): Bacteria > Cyanobacteriota > Cyanobacteriia > Phormidesmidales > Phormidesmidaceae > Leptothoe. Next base: position 1,106 of record CALHGI010000595.1, read on the forward strand.
ACCTGTGGGGCTTTCACCCTTCGATTGATTTCAAATAACGGGAGTTGGAGATGGCTCGTGATATCCCTGAACCCAGATTTATTGAGTTTGGCCAGGTGGCGAAGGCGGTGGTGCCGGAAACAAAGGATTTGGGCTGGCAGCGGGTGCTGGAGTTTTTGAGAGCCCGTGAGCTATCCACCAGTACCCTGAAAGCCTACGAACGGCAGCTCCAGATCTTTTATACCTGGACTCAACACAAGCCCTGGCACGACATCACCCACCGAGACATTGACCGTTACAAGCAGCATCTCAAGGGTCGCCCTAGTAAGCGGGGGGGGACCCTGGCTCCAACTACCATTAACCAGGCTTTAGCCACCTTAAAGAGTTTTTTTAAGTGGCTCACGGTCAAGGACTATATCACTCGCAATCCTACTCTGACGATTGAGTGGGTTAAAGAACCGGCCAAGCCTCCCCGTGACTTAGGGAAGGATCAGGTCAAACAACTGTTTACAGCCTTGGCCTATCGAGGAAGTTCTGAGGTGCGTGACCGCGCAATTCTCCAGGTGCTTAGTCATGGATTGCGGGCTAGGGAAGTCAGTGGACTCGATATTGGTGACTATGATGGGCGGCGATTAAACGTGCGCAACGCCAAGTGGGGCAGTGATGGCCTGGTACCCCTAAAACCCGAAGCGGTGGCCGCGTTGGATAGCTATGTGGCCTGGTTGGACCAGCAGGGGTTAGATACCCAGATAGGAGCTCCTTTATTTGTCAGTCTGTCGAATAATAGCCCGGGACATCGGTTGGGCTATAGCGGCATTTATGAGTTGGTGAAAGATTTAGCCCAGGCGTGCGAACTGGATGATATTCATCCCCACCGCATGAGGCACACGTTTGCCACATCGCTTGTAACGGCTGGTATGAATCCGCTATTGGCAAAGCGCGCTCTGCGTATCCGGTCTGACAAGGTTTTTGCCCGTTATAGTGACCGCGCATTGGATCTCAAAATGGAAGACGCGTTTGAAGAGCTCTATGGGGCCTCCGACAAGTCATGATTTTTTGACGTTTGGCCAGGAGCTGGGCGACTTAGATATGAACTTATCTATCATCAACTTCCAGCACTCTGGAAGTTGATCGAGGCATTGGGGATTCAACGGGAGACTTCTATTGGCCCCCAGGGATGGCGATGATTACGGTGACTGGGTTACATCGATAAACCGCCCTATAACTGCGTCCACAGCGGTTTATCGGTCAGGGTTACTGGCCGGTCAGTAGCCGGTCAAAACAGCTCTAGAGAGTGTCGGGCCTAACATTCTTAAGCATTTAAGCACTTGTATCCTATTTCTAGCTGTGATACAACGAGAACCTATCATTTTGAGCTAGTTTGCTATGAACAAAGGTGAATTGATTGACGCGATCGCAACGTCCACAGACCTTCCTAAAAACGTCATCGATAATATCGTGTCTGCCACCATTGAAACTGTCATGGATACCGTGTCAGATGGCGAAAAAGTAACCCTAATCGGTTTTGGTAGTTTCGAACCACGGGACCGCAAGGCCCGTGATGGTCGTAACCCCAAAACTGGTGACGTGATCAAAATTCCAGCCACGACTGTGCCAGCCTTTTCTGCGGGCAAAGGCTTCAAAGAGCGTGTGAAAAACGCTTAACTTAGACAAAACCTAACGGTTGATTACTTTAGGGGCCCCATCAGGGGCCCCTTTTCCATCCTTAGGCCCCCCTATTAGCGGGAATGCCAAACCAACGTGCATAGAGGGTTGCCAGGGCCGTGAGGAAAGCGTCTACGGCTTCCAGACCCATCCATCAGCCAAGAATGGTTAGAACCAGATTTCTGACTCCTCAGACGCTTCCCCCTTGGCCCTACGATGGCTTTCATCAGCCCCATAACCACACCCAAGACTGATTTCTGAATTTATTTAATATTTTTTTAGTACTTGTGTTCTATTTTTAGTTGTGCTAAAACAGGTCCAGTTGTTTCAGGTTGATTTTCTATATGAACAAAGGTGAATTAATCGAGGCTATTGCTACCTCCACTGACTTGCCCAAAAACGTTATTGACACGGTTGTTGCTGCTACTGTCAATACCGTCGTGGATAGAGTAGCCAACGGTGAAAAAGTATCCCTTGTTGGTTTTGGTAGTTTTGAACCCCGCGATCGCAAAGCACGGGACGGACGTAACCCAAAAACTGGTGAAGTAATCAAGATTCCCGCCACCACCGTACCTGCATTTTCAGCAGGCAAAGCCTTCAAGGAACGTGTGGCTGACAAATAGATCGTACGTTACGATTCCACTGAAAAGGGTGCTCTTGAAGGGCACCCTTTTTTATTTTCGCTAACTTAGAAGCCACGTTGAGCCGTTAACGATGGGCATCAAGTCATCACAATACGCTAGACCAGAGTCTAAACAACACAGCACCTCCTGAGCCCCCTAAGCAGGAACAACGATTGATTAACTGAAAAAAGAGCCGTTGCTGATTTAGAGGATGAATCGATCTGTAAACCTGGCTAATAGCCGGATTGAGACTCGTAAAATCATCCCGAGGATCAGCAACGC
>CALHGI010000596.1 GCA_938029995.1 uncultured cyanobacterium
GCCCCTCTTGATATGCGCATGGACTGTTCTGAAGGGATTACCGCGGCGGAAATAGTTAATCATTGGCAAGAGGTGACTACTGTGCTTAGGTTCAACTAAGGTCTACGTACTGCAGAAGTTCCTTTAAATGGGCTGAAGACGGCTGCTGCTTGTAGCAACGCAGATGCTCAATAAGGTCTGCTTTATGCACGTGAGGGAACCTGGGACGCAAAAGCTTAGCGATGTAAGTGCTGATAAATAGGCCCTGAACCAGGGTGGTTACATTGGCAGGGCGTCGGTCTAAGCTAGCGCCACTGAAATCAATCAGGACTGGCGTGTCAGACGGCATCAAAGCATGGGCCGTAATACAACGCAGATCGCCGTGGTCTAGCCCCCCTTGGTCCAATCGATATGCCTGGTGAATCAGCACGGACACCATCTTATCAATGGCCTCATTAGACGGTGATGCCTGCAACCAGTCCACCAGCACGGGACCACCAATGTAGTCCATCAGCAAAAAATTATCGCTATGGGCAATGTACTGTGGCCCCACCTGCACACCGTTGGCCCGCAATAACATCTGGGCTTCTGTTTGCAAACTCTCTTGGGGGGCAGGTTCTCGACGAACTTTGAGCACTCGGGCTTGGCCCTGATGCTGCACCCGCAGCACGACACCGCAGTAGCCTACCCCCAAAATTTGGAGGCCGCATAGGGTCCCTGGGCCATAGGAGTCAATGGATTCAAGCCCCAATGTCTGTAGCTCGGCCCAGCGGCGAATCAGGCTATCCTCATTACCGCTGGGATACGCCAGTAGTTGTCGGGCTGGACTGCGCCAAAACTGTTCTAGGCCAACCGCCACCAACCCTAGGCCAGTAGCTGACGCGCTAGGGCTACGGTAAAGCAGGAGGCATCACCGGCATCGCCCGCCAATACGGTAAAGGGATTTTCTGGTGTCCCTAAATCGCTAAGAACCAGCTTAGCTGCGGTAAAGTCTTGGGCTTTGGTGTATTCGTTGACGGTAACGACGGTTTTTAGGCCCGTAGGGGTGGCAGACCGGAGGCCATTGTTGGTGTCCTCAAAGGCTAGGCAGTTATCGGCGGGTAGCCCCAGATGCTCTAGGGCGTACTCAAAAATGTCCGGGGCAGGCTTTTTCTGGGGCACCATGTCGCCTGCGGCGATGACGTCAAACCAGTTGAGGCTATCGGCCCCGAGGGTGTTTTCTAGTAGGGCTTGCACATTGGCTGGGGTGGTGGTGGTTGCGATCGCAAGTCTCACACCTTCGCTCCTCGCCTCATTCAACAACCGTTCTACCCCCGGACGCAGGGGAATTTTGCCAGCCGCCGCATACTGCTTGTAATAGTTAGTCTTGGTGGCGTGGAGATGTTTGATCAGTGCATCCAGGTGATCAAATCCTGCAGGCAATTGAAAATCGCTGAGATAGTCCTGCACATAGGCCCGAATCCGCTCCTTACCACCAGAGACCTCCAGGAGTTGGCCATAGAGTTCAGGAGTCCAATCCCAGGCAATACCCGTATCGGCAAACGCCTGGTTAAAGGCGGGCCGATGACCATCCCGCTCCGTTTCCGCTAGGGTACCATCCACATCAAAAATCAACGCCTTTAACTCTGCCACAGACTGCTCCTGTTAACTGCCTAGGGCTAATTTTACCGTCATTGGGAAACTTGCCCATGGCAACGCCCCAACATCCAGGCACGAAACCATGGATTAGCTGAACAATGGGCGCCAGATGTTTTCAACCCGTAGGTTTTGCTACAAAAGTCCACCTCAGTCGATTGATATGTTGGGATGGAATGACTGTTCCCAGGCCTCTCAACAGATGCTGCCATTGGCCATCCTAGGGTTTTCCCTGGGTCAACCTGTCGTTCACTACTCATGTGTGCCTAACCAGGCATTTCTTGAAGCGTTTCAATCGAAGCTCAGCCCATGGCTGAGCTTTTTTTCTCTCGATTGCTCTTCAATAGCCCTGCCGCCTATCAACCTGGTTAAGCAAGGGTCGACCGGCGGTGTATCGGCGGTAGTTTTCAACAATCTGGGGCGCGACGGACACGGGGTCCGTCAGGCTAGCAATGTGGGGAGTAATCAGAATTTTAGGATGACTCCAAAAGGGATGTTCCTGGGGTAAGGGTTCCTGGCGCATCACGTCTAAACAGGCCCCCGCCAAGTGATTGCTATCCAGTAGCGCCAGTAAATCTGCTTCAACCAAATGTTGTCCCCTGGCCACATTGATCACATAGGCCCCTAAGGGCAGTTGGGTCAGGGTCTCTGCATTGAGAATATTTTCGGTCTCAGCTGTCAATGGCAATAAACAGACGAGAATTTCGCTAGCCGATAAAAAGTCTGGCAGTTGTGGTTGCCCTGCAAATACCTGAACCTGGGCCATGGACTTAGCACGACGGGACCACCCAACCACCTGAAACCCTGCCTGGACTAGGCGTTGGGCCACGGACTGACCAATCTGCCCCAGGCCCATCACGCCCACGGTGATCTGCCCTAAATGGGTCGGCGGTAGGGGCTGCCACTGCCGCTGCCGTTGCTGGTGACCATAGCGAGGAAACTGCCGACCATGGTTGAAAACAGCGGCCAACACATAGTCTCCCATCTGACTGACCAGCCGTGGATCCACCATGCGAACAACGGCGGCCTGTTCAGGAATGGAGGTATCCTGCAAAAGATTATCCACCCCTGCCCCCATGGAAGCGATCACCTGCACGTGGGGGTACTGGGCAAAAATTCCCTGGGGCTGGGCCCATACCAGGGCAAAGGTGATGTCGTCTTTAGCACCATCATCGGGCCATACTCGCAGCTCAATGTCCGGGGCAATTGCCTGGATGGCAGCCACCCAAGGAATGGGATCTTTAGTGGGACAAATTAAACTTAGAACCATCTTGCGGCAACATCCATCTGATTTGATTTTGTCAGCAAGCGGTGGGGAAAATGGCCAGCCATCACACCTGATGCAACAGACAGGCGGTGGGGAAAATTAGGTATTCAATAAAAAATAACTTCCAGACAAACTGGTAATACTCTCTACAACTCAGGTGGGCGGCATCCATCTCATCGGATGAGAGCTGCACCTGATAACTCAAATACCAAAAGTACGTTAGCGCTAGGCCATGGGTAACCATGAAAAATGGAGCGTTAATCCCAGGAATAACCATGGCCGCGATTATGAGACTGCCGTAACAAACGGACAACAGCCACCAGACAAGTTTTAAGGCCATGGGCCCCGTCAAGCCCCCCATGGTATCGGTCTGATGATCGCGCAAGCTTTTTAGCAGTGCGATCGCACCGCTAAATACCACCACTAGACACATCAGCACCCATACCCGCACAGGCAGCTGGGACCGCACGAGCCCTAGCTGGCTGGACGCATGGAGGAATATGCCCAGGTTCACCACCACCCCCCGCACCAGGAGCTTACAAAATACTCCCCACAGGGGAAATCGCTTTAACTGGAGCGGCGGCAGGGAATAAACCGTCCCAATGGCCAAACTCAGACAGACCGTCCCCAATAAATAAAAGCTTTGGGAGACCACCGCCAATAGAATCGCCCCACTGCAGGCAATCCCCACTAACATTTTGGCCTGGGGGGCCGAAAACTCCCCAGAGGCAACGGGTAAATAGGGTTTAGCCACCCGATCGGTGGCAACATCCTCAATTTGGTTCAGACCCACAATGTAAATATTGGTACACATGCAAGTCAGCCAAGTCAGCCATAGGGCGCTCAACCCCTGCCACACATGGAATGTACCAGGGGACAGCCCTAGGGGATGCCGGGTCGCCCAAGCAATGGCGAATAGGCCCAAGACACTCAGACTGGTGCCAACGATGGTGTGGGGGCGAGAAAACTTCCAAAATGCCCGCAGCCAAGGAATTGGACTTTGAATTAAATTTAGGGACGGAGGGCTAAGTGCGGATTTGGTCATCGGCATAGGGGTGGGACCTCTTAAATCACCATGCCGAGTTTTCCCAGGGCCGTCAACCGATTCAGAGCATTGTTGAAATGCTTAACGGTTCTGCTAAACATTTGTATCGGCCCTGGATAGGTTTCTCAGCTTTAGTAGGGGGATTACCCCCTAAATCCAGGCAATGCCCCC
>CALHGI010000597.1 GCA_938029995.1 uncultured cyanobacterium
ACTCCATTAGAGTTTTTAGCAGGGAAGGATTTGAGCAGTCGGGAACAGAATACGATAGAAGAATTTACCCCCGTGGAAAGCATCGGTCTTGAGCCATGAGTCATGGGATGGGCAGATCGTGGTTTCGATGGTTAAAACGACCGATACGAATCTTCTTGGGGCTATTGCTGGGCTGTTTGCTTGCGTTCCACGGTATGACGGGAAGGATGGCGGTCTGGGCCCAAAGTCCGGCGGAGCTGTTTGCCCAGGGACGGCAGCAGTATATTGATTATCAGTATGGGGATGCGATCGCATCCTGGCAACAGGCCCTAGCCCTTTACACGAGACCTGAAGACCAGGCCAATACCCTCAACGGTCTGGCCGCCGCCCACCTGGCATTGGGCCAAAATCGAGCAGCGGCGGCCTGGGTTAGCCAGGCTTTGGACAAAGCCCAACAGGTGGACGATGCGACGACGGCCGCTAGGATACAGGCCCAGGCCCTGGGTAATCAAGGCATTGCCCAGCGGGCCTTGGGGCAATATTTAGCTGCGATCGCAACCTACCAACAGGCCCTGGAATTGATGCAGGCTCAAGGCAACCAGCTAGGAGAAGCCCGAGTCTTAGGACTACTCGGCAATGCCCATGAATCCCTAGGGGACTTTGAGCAAGCCGTTGGGTTCCATGAACGCAGCCTGGCACTCGCCAAACAGCTACAAAACCCTTTACAGGAAAGTGCGACCCTCAACAACTTAGGAGCCACCTATTCCACCGCAGGCAAGTACGACAAGGCTATCGAGCTTTATCAACAAAGTTTAGCCATGGCTAACGCACTGAATGATGACTTACGCATTGGTTATGCCCTGAATAATTTAGGCACGGCCTACCATGCCCAAGGCCAGTTAGAAAAGGCCGTTGAACACTACAGAGAAAGCCTGGCTTTAGCAAAAAGCATGGGTAACACCGGGTTAGAAATCGATGCCCTAAGCGGTCTAGGTCTAGCCTACGAAGAACTCAATGACTACGGGCAAGCCATTGCGCAGCATTCCCGTAGTGTTGAGCTGGCCACAGCCAGCGAAGACCCCCGTCGTCAGGGACGCTCCCTCAATAACCTGGGTCATGCGTTCCTGGGCAATAACCAGCTGGAACAGGCTGAAATCACCCTGCGGTCCGCCATTGATACCTTAGAAGCCCTGCGCCCTGACCAGGATCGATACAATATCTCCCTATTTGATACCCACGTACTCACCTACAACCTGCTACAACAGATTTTAGTTGCCCAGAACAACCCTGCAGAGGCCCTAGAAATTGCAGAGCGAGGGAGAGCCCAGGCTTTTGTCGAACTTCTGGCCCAGCGCTCGGCTAACGTTCCTAACACCCAACTGACGATTGCCGATATTCAACACATTGCCCAGGAGCAGCAGGCTACCCTGGTGGAATATACCCTGGTGCCGGACGCTAGTTTTAAGGTGCAGGGTAAACAGCGGGGCACGGCAGAAAGTCTCTATATCTGGGTGGTGCAGCCCAGCGGTGAGATATCCTTTCGGCAGGTTGATCTAAAGGGACAACAAGTTGCCATTGCTGATTTGGTCAAGGTCAGCCGCAATCGCTCCAATATTCGCGGCGGCAACAGTGACGACAGTAACAGCCCCCTACGTTCAGCCATTCGCCCTGGCGATCAGGTTCGCCGTGAGGGCGAGCCCATGGACTGGGCTCCCTATGAGGTAGTAGCTATTAATTTGCGCGATCGCACCGTCACCCTCAAACATCCTGATTTTGTTCTCCCTAACCCAGTTGTTCCCCTAAACGAAGTCGACAAAATCACCCCATCCGCATTTTCCCCCGTTCTACAACAGCGGCAGCACTGGCGAGACTTACATAAACTACTGATCGAGCCCATTGATGACTTGCTGCCTAAGGACCCCAATGCACGGATCTTTTTTATCCCTCAAGAACAACTTTTTCTAGTTCCATTTCCCGCTCTCCAGGATGCCGACCACAGTTATCTCATCGAGCATCACACCATTTTGACAGCTCCGGCCATCCAAGTGCTAAAGCAGACTCAGCCAAGGGAAACTATTACTGTAGACAACAGTTTCTCTGACAACCTACTAATCGTAGGCGATCCCTCCCCTATGCCTGCCAACCTGCCAGCCCTACCCTATGCTCGAGCAGAAGCTGAACGTATTGCTGACCTATTTAACACGAATGCCTTAATCGGAGACGAAGCAACAGAACCAAAAATCAAACAGGCCCTATCTTCGGCCCGTTTAATTCACCTGGCCACCCATGGATTTTTTAATGAAACTAATCCGCTAGAGGGGTCCTTGGCCTTAGCGCCAACCCAAAACAACTCTGGTCCTGCGGGCGACGGGTTTCTGACCGCCGCAGAAATTTTAGATAGCCACCTCAGGGCCGACCTGGTGGTACTCAGCGCCTGTGACACAGGTCGAGGCCGCATTACTGGCGATGGGGTGGTGGGCCTATCCCGCTCTTTTTTAGCAGCAGGTGTCCCCAGTGTCATGGTCTCCCTTTGGCAAGTGCCCGACGAGGCCACTGCGGCACTGATGCTAACGTTCTACCAGCAACGTCTAGCGGGAAAAGATAACGCCCAGGCACTGCGCCAGGCCATGCTGGCCATGCTAGACGCCTATCCGGCACCGGTTAACTGGGCAGCATTTACATTGGTGGGTCGTTGAACAGATGGAAAGCTGGAAGGCAGCCCCCATCCAAAAATCAATCCGATCCAAGCCCTTAGGCCCCATTCGATTCTAAATAAAGATTCACATCTTCAATAATGCGAGTTAGCTCTGCTTCGGTCGTTAACCGCATACGATCGTCTCGCACGGTGATCAACAATTTGGCCGCAAACGGACTGGGCCAAATATTAGGGTTACAAAAAATTTCTAAGAATACATCCCCCGTATGGCGATACTCGGTTGGCTTAATGGGCTGGGGTCTGCCTGCGCCAACGGTGGCTGCCGATTTGGTCTTCAGGGTTTGAATCAGGGCACCTAAGGCACTTTTCAACTCTTGGGCAGCGGCAACGGAAAAATTAAACTGAACCGAGCCTTGAACTAAATTGAGGGTGAGGTTGGAATCCATGGAGGCTAGCGCTATAGATTGCCTTGAAATCCTATCGTTGGTTTTGAGCTAGCAACGATACTGTCATAAAGTTTTAGGGTCTAGCACCCAGCTCGGTAAATTTTCGCAACTTTTGTTGCATCTGGTTACCCCTACCAAAGTAAATCGATAGGCTTAATAACGTTATCTATCAGGAGAGGTCCATGGTTGTGACTTGTGTTCATGTGTTTGTCAAACCTGAACATGTGGATGATTTTATTACGGCTACGAAGGCTAATCATAGGGGGTCGATACAGGAACCTGAGAACATCCGCTTTGACTTTTTACAGAACCCTGATGATTCCACTAAATTCATGCTTTACGAAGCCTATGGGAGCAAAGAGGGAGCTGCAGCCCAT
>CALHGI010000598.1 GCA_938029995.1 uncultured cyanobacterium
TTTTATTTGCAGGACGCTGGGCGGCAAAAACCCTTAAGCGGTTTTTGAAAAAAGCAATGGTGCGGGCGAATGTGGACCCCACCCTGACATCTTTTGCCTGCAATATGGCATTTTATGGTGTGCTTGCCTTTGTGGTGTTAGCCGCCTTGGGGCAGGTGGGCATTGAAACGACTTCTATCGTTGCGATTTTGGGTGCTGCGGGCTTAGCTGTTGGTCTGGCTCTTCAAGGGTCTCTATCCAATTTTGCGGCGGGCGTTTTAATTATTCTCTTTCGTCCATTTCGCGTGGGAGACTGGATTGACGCTGCGGACACTAGCGGGATTGTGGAAGAGATTCAGATTTTTACAACTATTTTGAAAACCTTGGATAACCGCACTATTACGGTGCCTAATAGTTGTCTGATGGAGAGCACGATTACCAACTACTCCACCAAGGGCTATCTGCGGGTGGATTTGGTTATTGGTGTTGCCTATGAAGAGAATTTAGGGAAGGTTAAACAGTTTATTCAGGAAGTGTTGGCAGAGCATCCCTTGGTACTGCAAGATCCGGCTCCCTCTGTGGGGGTGTTGGAACTGGCGGACAGCAGCGTTAATCTAGCGGTACGTCCCTGGACCCAAACTGAAAACTACTGGGAGGTTTTTGCCAGTGTTCAGGAAGCTGTGAAAACTCGGTTTGATGAAGTGGGTATTTCTATGCCCTATCCCCAGCGAGATTTACGGTTGATTTCCTCTCCTGAATTGAAAATTATTAGCCGTGATGCGGATGCTAGTCGCAACGGTAGCAATGGACGTTTACCGGTGGGTGTGTAGTTGCCTCACCCTGTGACTTGATCGGTCAAGGTATTTCAAAAGGGTGGTGAAGAGTGCGTAGGGTAGTGCTCTTTGCCACCTTTTTGGTGTGTGTTCTATCGATGTGTGGAATGCTAATCTATCATTCTGGGGTTTTAGTGCCTTCTGGGGTTTACTGCCTTAAAATTGTATAGATAGCAAACACGTTAGGACAACCAATGCTTGAGTCATACCGGGCCCATGAAAATGCAAGGGCTGCTCTAGGAATTCCACCCCTGCCATTGAGTGCTGAGCAGACTGCTGATTTGTGTGAGCTGCTTAAGCAACCCCCGGCAGGGGAGGCCGAGTTTTTGATGCATTTGCTGTGCGATCGCATTCCCCCCGGCGTGGACCAAGCGTCCTACGTCAAAGCCGCATTTTTAACAGCCATCGCCAAAGGTGAGGCCACCAGCCCCCTAGTATCCCCCCTCAAAGCCGTGCATCTCCTCGGCACCATGCTCGGCGGCTACAACGTCCAGTCCCTGGTGGACCTGCTCAAGTCAGACGATGCGGCCCTGGCCCAAGCAGCCACCGACGCCCTCAAGAAAACCCTGCTAGTATACGACGCCTTTAACGACGTCATTGAGCTAGCCAAAAGCGGTACCAACGACTACGCCCAGCAGGTCATAGATGCCTGGGCCGCCGCAGAATGGTTCACCAGTAAGCCAGATGTGCCCGACACCATCGACATCACCATTTTTAAGGTGCCTGGCGAAACTAACACCGACGACCTATCCCCAGCCCCCCACGCGACTAGCCGCCCAGACATTCCCCTCCACGGTCTGGTAATGCTGGAATCCAGCATGCCCAATGCCCTAGAAACCATTGCCGAACTCAAAGCCAAAGGCAATCCTGTGGCCTATGTGGGTGACGTTGTAGGGACCGGCTCCTCCCGCAAGTCCGCCATGAACTCCGTCATCTGGCACTTGGGCGATGACATTCCCCACGTCCCAAATAAGCGCACAGGGGGCTATATTCTCGGCGGCAAAATCGCCCCTATCTTTTTCAACACCGCAGAAGATTCCGGCGCGCTACCCATCGAGTGCGACGTCTCCCAAATGGAAACCGGCGATGTTATCACCGTCCATGTGCGCCAAGGTGAAATCACCAAGAACGGCACCGTTATCTCCACCTTTAGCCTTACCCCCGATACCCTGCTAGATGAAGTCAGAGCCGGTGGGCGCATCCCACTAATGATCGGGCGGGCATTAACCGATAAAACTCGAGCCGCTTTAGGTCTGGAGCCCAGTGACGTATTTGTGCGCCCCACCGCGCCAACAGAAACCGGCAAAGGGTATACCCTAGCCCAGAAAATGGTGGGCAAGGCCTGTGGTCTTTCCGGTGTACGTCCTGGCATGTCCTGCGAGCCATTGATGACCACCGTAGGGTCCCAAGACACCACCGGTCCCATGACCCGCGACGAAATGAAAGAGCTAGCCTGTCTTGGCTTTAGCGCGGGTCTAGTGTTACAAACCTTCTGCCACACCGCCGCCTATCCCAAGCCTGTGGATGTGGAGACCCATGGCACCCTGCCCGACTTCTTCTCCTCGCGTGGTGGTGTGGCCCTAGAGCCTGGGGATGGCATCATCCACTCCTGGCTCAACCGCATGCTGATGCCCGATACCGTAGGCACCGGCGGCGACTCCCACACCCGTTTCCCCTTAGGTATTTCCTTCCCGGCGGGCTCTGGCTTGGTGGCCTTTGCCGCCGCCATCGGAGCCATGCCCCTGGACATGCCCGAATCTATTCTGGTGCGATTTAAAGGAGAACTTCAGCCCGGCATTACCCTACGGGACATTGTCAATGCCATTCCCTATGTAGCCATTCAAAAAGGTCTGCTGACCGTTGAGAAGAAGAACAAAAAGAATGTCTTCTCCGGCCGCATCATTGAAATGGAAGGACTGCCGGATCTCAAGCTAGAGCAAGCGTTTGAACTCACCGATGCCACCGCCGAGCGGTCCGCCGCAGGCTGCACCATCAAACTGAGCGAAGACACTGTAGCCGAGTACCTACGCTCCAATGTGGCGCTGATGAAAAACATGATCGCCCGTGGTTATGCTGATGCTCGCACCCTGGCAAGGCGCATTGCCGCCATGGAAGATTGGCTCGCTAACCCTCATCTAATGTCAGCCGATGCTGACGCTGAGTATGCCGAAGTCCTTGAAATTGACCTCAACGAAATCAAAGAACCCCTAGTTGCAGCCCCCAATGACCCGGACAATATCAAAGCATTGTCAGACGTTGTTGACGATAAGGTGGACGAGGTATTTATCGGCTCCTGCATGACCAACATTGGCCACTATCGGGCCTCCGCCAAGGTGTTAGAAGGGGCCGGCACCGTTAAAGGACGCCTGTGGATTTGCCCCCCCACCCGCATGGATGAGCAGCAGCTGCGTAAGGAAGGCTACTACGGCACCTTTGCCGCCGCTGGAGCCCGTACAGAGATGCCCGGATGCTCTTTGTGCATGGGTAATCAGGCCCGTGTGGAAGATGGGGCCACGGTCTTTTCCACCTCCACCCGTAACTTTAACAACCGTATGGGTAAAGGGGCCCAGGTATATCTGGGGTCGGCTGAGCTGGCTGCTGCCTGTGCTCTGCTGGGGCGCATTCCCAATATGGACGAGTATTTGGAAGTTGTTGCCAAGAAGATTGATCCCTTCGCCGATGAGCTCTATCGCTACCTCAACTTTGATCAAATCAAAGGGTTTGAAGACGAGGGGCGTGTAGTCTCCAAGGATGAAGAAAATAAAATCGAAAAAGAAGCGATTTCAGCAGGCTAAAAGCTTGCAAGAAGAGGGCCGTTGCTGATTTAGGGG
>CALHGI010000599.1 GCA_938029995.1 uncultured cyanobacterium
CTCAACAATCAACAAAGCGATAGCCCCTCTGACCAATCCATTGCCGACGCCATTGAGATTATCCAAAGTCATAACCCGATCACCATTGGGCTAGATCTACATCGAAACTTTCCCGTGGGCGATGGACGGGCCGCCCTCGCCCAAAGTCTGGCTGCCGACAACGTCATTGGCATTACCAAATTAGGGGATTTTGAAGGGGAGAGTATTCCACCGCCACCGGAGTTAGATCCGGCCCAAGTGAGCTTTAACGACTTCCCCCTAGACCCCGACGGTAAAATTCGGCGTAACCTTCTATTTGCCAGCGCTAGTACCGATGTCGAAGCCGAGGTATACACCTCCTTTGGCCTCATGGTGGCGCTCCACTACTTAGAACATCACCACGGCCTGTTGCCCTCGGAAGGCAAGGGGGATAACGAATTCATGGGCCTAGGCGACGCCGGATTTGAGCTCATGGGAACCACCTTTGGTGGCTATCAATCCGTAGATGCGGCGGGGTATCAAATCCCGATCACCTATCGCTCCCCCATGCAGGTGGCTGAGCAAGTCTCCCTAACGGACATTCTGACCAATCAGGTCGATCCTGAGCTGATTCGGAACCGGGTGGTGCTGATTGGCACGACGGCCTACACTAGCACCGACAAGTTTTTTACCCCCTACACCCTGCGCAGCGGCCTGAGCGACAACAATTACCAGATGTCAGGTGTGGAGGTCCACTTACACATGGTGAGCCAGTTTCTGAGTGCGGTGTTAGACGGCTATCCCCTGCCGTGGGCCTGGCCCGACAGGGTGGAAGTTGCCTGGATTCTAATCTGGGCCAGCGGCGGCAGTCTGATCACTTGGCAACTACGAAAACGGCGATATTTGACCCTGGCCTATGGCATGGGCGTAGTTGCGATCGCCACCACCACCGGGGCCTTCTTTTTAACCAACGCCTGGGTGCCAGTTGTTGCGCCCCTAGCCGCCTTTACCTTAGCCAGTGGCAGCTTGCTCGGATACCGTCGCTACCGCCAGGGGCCTTCGTCCCTGACCAAGCCTAATCTGCGTTAGGATCAGGCGGTAGCTGACTTTCTGAACGCGAAACTATGGTGGAGAAAATTCAAAAAACAGACGCAGAATGGCAAGCACAGCTTACCCCTGAGCAATATCAAGTTACCCGTAAGCACGGCACCGAGCGGGCTTTTGCCGGCCAGTACCACGACAATAAAGCCACAGGCATCTACGACTGCATTTGTTGTGGCACAGAACTCTTTTCCTCGGAGACCAAGTTTGACTCGGGGACAGGATGGCCTAGCTTTTGGGCCCCCAGTCAGGCCGAGAACATCGCCACCAAGCGCGATGTCAGTCTCTTTATGATGCGCACAGAAGTCCTCTGTGCCGTATGCGATGCCCATTTAGGACATGTCTTTTCCGATGGCCCCCAGCCCACCGGACAGCGCTATTGCATGAACTCAGCGGCCCTGGATTTTATTCCCAAAGAAAACGCCTAGGGTTGTTGCTGAGGTACGGTTCACCTTCCCATGGAACTATCGGAGCTATCGGTTGAGTATCGCGGGCAGGGGATGCCCATTCTGTGTCTCCATGGCCACCCAGGAACGGGCCGCTGTATGGCCATATTTACTGACTACCTGTCACCCTACTTCCGCACCATTGCACCAGATTTACGGGGCTATGGCCGCAGCCGTACCACCCAACCCTTTACCATGGCCCAGCACCTGGAGGATTTATCTGTTCTGTTAACCCAGTTGGATCAACCCTGTTTGTTGCTGGGCTGGTCCCTTGGGGGGATTTTGGCCCTAGAACTGGCGCTGCAGCACCCTGGGAAAATAGCTGGGATAATTTTAGTGGGCACAGCGGCTAAACCCGTGGGGCGTCACCCAGCCATTACCTGGCAGGACAACTTACTGACGGGGCTGGCCGGGGTGATTAACTGGTTGATTCCCGGCTGGTCGTGGAATATTGCCACCCTGGGACAACGGTCATTGTTTCGCCACCTCATTTCCCAACACAGTGCCCAGGCCTACCGTCGCATTGCCGAGGAGGGCACCCCAGCCTTTCTCCAAACCTCTAACCGGGCTAACCGGGCCTTAGGCATGGCCCTTAGGCAGGGCTATAACCGCCTAGGGGAACTGCATCGAATTCATCAGCCCTGCCTCATGCTAGCGGCGGCTAACGACGTACACATTACGCCGGAATCGAGCCAGGAGACCGCCAACGCCTTGCCCAACTGTGAATGGCGGCTATACGACAATGTTGCCCATCTGATGCCCTGGGAAATTGGTCCACAGCTGTGCCATGACATGGGGGATTGGTTGGAGCGATATGGCTTCCTCCAGTTGGATGCCCCGTCCGATGCCAAGGATGGGCGATAGCTATAGCAAACGTCCTGATGCATTAGGATGTTTGCGCGCCAGGTTAGCTGTTGAGGCCACAAGCTTTCAGGGATAACCATTGTATTGACTAACCTGGCAGATGCTATAGGTCTGGAGCCAGGGAAACTGTTGCCATTCAAGTTAAAAGGGACCGGAGGTTAATTCCCCAGTCCCTTTTAACTTGAATGGCGCAATCAATTTTTGGCTAGACGTCATCCAGGCCCCTAAACACTAGGCCCCGATGACCCATTGCTGTGGCTATTTGCTATATACGGGGGTTACCTTGCTAGGCTCCTGATAGTCAATTACTGTCAGGCTCGTGGGCGTAGCGCAGCACTTGATAGCAACCTGAATCTGTTGAGCCCCTTCCTGCTCTAAATCTTCGATATAGCCACCTTTGTGTAGGGCCGCTTCCCCTTCAGTTTCAAATGGACCAAAGTAGTAAAGGCAGCGGGGTTGGGACGTTGATATCTCTACCCACCAAGACTTTGAGAATGAGCTAAAAAGATTACTCAAAAAGTTTTTCATAAATACATGCCTGTCGTTGTTAAAAATCTGACCTTTGAGCAGCCTAAAATAGCGCCTATAACATTTATACAGCCTGATTTTGATCCCCGCCAAGCATAATTGGAGGTAATTTTTCTAACCACCGTTGTCGGTAGATCTCGTATAGCACCATACCGGTGGCCACCGAGGCGTTCAGGCTGGGGGTTTTCCCCGCCAAGGGGATCGATACTAAAATGTCACAAAGGTTCTGAATAGATAGGCTGAGACCTGCTCCCTCCGCCCCAATCACCAGCACAATGGGCCGATCAAACTGGGTGGTGTGGACCGGTTGTCCCGCTTCAGAGGCCGTACCATAGACCCAAAATCCATCCTCTTTAAGTTGTTCTAGGGCTCGACCTAGGTTAACAACCCGTGACACGGACAATGTTTCTAGGGCTCCGGCGGCAACTTTGGCCACCGTAGGGGTAATGCCGACGGCTCGTCGCTGGGGGATCACCACCCCTTGGGCACCCAAGGCTTCGGCGGTCCGAATGATGGCCCCCAAATTATGGGGATCGGTGATGCTGTCGGCGGCAATGATAACGGGCTGACGACAGGCGGCTTTGGCCGAGGTGATCAGATCCGCTAGCTCAATATAGTCATGGGAAGCAATTTGGGCGACGATACCCTGGTGGTTGGCCCCTTGGGTGAGCTGGTTTAATCGTTGGGTGTTGACTTCGTCAATCACCGCACCGTTGGATTTGGCATCTAAGATCAGCGGTCGGAACCGGGCATCAAATACCAATCGCTCATTGACCCATAGCCGGTTGATGGGCCGCTGGTTAGAGATCGCAGCTTCCACAGAATGACGGCCATACACCAGGTCCGGACGCTCCTCCTGTAGGGTGGCTTCAGGACTCAGGGGCTGTAGTCGATCGGGGCGACCGGGACGACGGGCTCCATTGGGGGAGGGGGGCCGATGTTTTTTAAATGGTTTTTTCGAGCCCTGCTTAGGTACGGGCTTAGCACGGCCCTTCGGTTGGGGGCGAGACTTACCCTTAGCTAGACGGGGCCGATGGTCGGAAGGTTTAGCCATGGATCAGGAGTAGAAGCGGAGTCACATCATACCGCTTAGATGCTTTTAGGATTGAATCGATGGCGAAATAGTTAGGCGAGGCAACAGCTCAAACAGACGGTCCTGGTTCGTGATGTAGAGATAGCCAACCAGGGCCTCAAAGGCTGTTGCCTGTCGATATATTTTGGCTGATAGACGCCGAGGTGCCTTAGACGTAGCGTTTCGCCCTCGGCGCACAATGTCTGTTTCCGCTTCATCTAAATGGGGCATCAACTGGTCCAGAAAATCGGCCTGTTGCTCCGCCTTGACCTGGCTAACCACCTGCTGGTGGAATGCCTGAATCCGCTGGGGGGGCCACAGAAACTGTAGCCGAATATAAAGTTCAAATACCGCATCCCCAATGTAGGCCATCGCTATGGGGGAGACAGATTGTACCTGGTGGGGTTTGAGATGGCTTAGGGCAAGCATATCGGGCAGTTGCATGGGCATCTGTTGCATGGGTACCTGTGCCATACCCGTCTGTTCACAATTGTCCATGGCAAGCCCACGTGCTTAAACACCCTGACGAGTAAGCACTCCAGTGATCCATGGCTCTCAAGGGCCAGGCCACCGCTGCAATCAAGAATCTTTTAGATTTTCAAGGGCAGCATCAACGCTGGTCTGTAAGGAAAGAAACTGCTCTAGACGGACGAGTTTGACCGTCTGGGTAACACGGGCATTGGTTACCACTTGAACACTGCCGCTTTCGCCCTTGGCTTTTTTCACCAGTTGAACCAACGCACCAAGACCGGAGCTATCGACAAAGTCAATGGCCGACAGATCGAGAATAATGTGGGTGGGACCTTCCTCAATGTATCGATTCAAAACCTTACGAAAGGTAGGTTCTGAAAATGCATCCAGTAGGCCAGTGAGGCGGAATATTTGGCATTTCCCCCTAACATCACGGGTGCCTCTTAAACTTACGGTTAGGGTCAGTGACTCAGCGATAATAACCTCCTGAAGGTAATAGATACGGCAAAATCAGACGTTTAATTTTAGGTCAGGATTCTTCTGACTGCAAGAAAAATAAGCGAAACGTAAATAGATTGATATTAGGCAGAATCTGGGGATAATTTTGACCTAATTAGCAGCGTTTGTGCCATGGTTTTGTCGTGTTTGTCATGTAGTAGAACCATAGATTACCCCACCCCAGTACTGCGGTGATCACGCATCAGGGTGATAAATTTTTCAAATAGATAGTCGGCGTCGTGGGGACCGGGACTGGCCTCTGGATGGTACTGCACCGAAAACACCGGTAGTTTTTTATGTTGCAGGCCTGCCACGGTGCGGTCGTTGAGGTTGAAATGGGTAACTTCAACATCCGCCGTGGGAATGGTGTCAACATCGATGGCAAAGCCGTGGTTTTGGCTGGTGATTTCCACCTGTTCGGTGAGGCCACAGGGTTGATTGAGGCCGCGATGGCCGAATTTGAGTTTGAAGGTCTTGGCCCCGAAGGACAGGCCTAGGATTTGATGGCCCATGCAAATGCCAAAGGTGGGGAGTCCACTTTCTAGGAGCGCTTTGACTAAGGCTGGGGCGGACTCGACGGCGGCGGGGTCCCCTGGGCCGTTGGAGAGGAAAATGCCATCGGGTTTGTGGTTGAGAATGTCTTCTGGGGTGCTGTCGATGGGGACGACGACGACACGACAGCCATAGCTGGCTAACCGTCGTAGAATGTTGCGTTTGATGCCGAAGTCAATGGCGACAACGGTGAGTTGTGGTGCTGTGCCCCCAAGGCGGCGGGGCGGGGCAAATTCCCAGGCATTGGATGTGGGTTCGGTCCACTCATAGGACGTGGGGGTACTGACGTCCTTGGCCAGGTTTAACCCTTCCATGTTGGGTAGCAGTTCTAGTTGCTGCCGTAGCTGGTCCGGGTCTAGGATTTTGCTGGAAATGGCCCCGTTCATTGCCCCTGCTGTGCGTAGTTTGCGGGTTAATTCACGGGTGTCAATGCCGTAGATGCCGGGAATATTGTGCTGTTTGAGATAGTCGGGCAGGGAGGTGGTGGAGCGCCAATTGCTGGGCCGCTCACAAATGTTTTTTGCGATCGCACCATTCACTTGGGGGGCCGCCGATTCCTCGTCCAACTCGTTTACCCCCGTATTACCCAGTTCAGGATAGGTGAAAGTGACAATCTGACCGCGATAGCTGGGATCGGTCAAAACCTCTTGGTATCCGGTCATGCCCGTGTTAAATACAATCTCACCCACTACGGTACCGGTGGCACCAAAGGACCAGCCTCGGAACACTGAGCCGTCAGCCAACACCAGCAATGCTGGCTGAGAGTTAGTGGAAAAAATAGACATGGGTTACAACAAGGGAACATAGACGAGGGGCATCCCCATGGGAAAAACTATGGGGACCGGTACCATCCTAGAGGCCATGGGGCACATTTGAACAATGCTTGATAAAAAACAAATCAGATTTATTCAAGTTCTGTGCGTTGGAACCCTAGCTGCCTGTCAGTCTGGCCCGGTCCAAACAGAAAATTTATTAGAGAATACTGATGCCCTGGACGCGGCCTTTACACCGGGCACGGCTTTGACAACGGCGCAAACCCCCGGTGCTACGGCCACCCCTGACGTTACCCCCGCCGCTGCTCCGGAGGCTGCCCCTCCAGCATCCACGGCCTATGCAGACGCCATTAACCTAGCCACCGGGGCCGCTACCTTGGGTCAGCGGGCGGCATCGCCTGATGATTGGGATTTGATTGTGGGCCGCTGGGAACAGGCGATTGACAAGCTAAAGCAGGTGCCGGGGGACCACCCGCACCATGCAACGGCCCAAACCAAGCTCAAGGAATATGGGCGTAACCTAACCCAGGCCCAAACCCAACTGGCTAAGCTCCAGCGACCTATTGCTGAGGTTCCCTTGGTGAAACCGGCCGCTGTGGCCGCCCCAGCCGCTGTCTCCTCGGCAAATGTGCCCGCCCAACCCAATGGGACCCAAGCCAGTGGAATTCAAGCCAGTGGAACCCAATCCAATGGACCCTCGGCCCGTACCCTGAAGGATGCCTCCATTCCCATTGTGGAGCGGCGGGGGGGAACCCCGGTGATTGAAGTATCGATCAATGGTGGCCGGTACCCCATGATTTTGGACACGGGGGCTAGCCACACCCACATTACCCGGGCCATGGCTAACGAATTGGGCGTTCAAGTGTTGGGCCAAATACCCGTGGTGACTGCCAGCAGTAATCAAACCATGGTTGATGTGGGCTATGTGGAATCTATTCGCGTCGGCAATATTGCCCGGAACAACTTGCCCGTTAGCATTGGCGATGCGGTTCCCATTGGCCTTTTGGGTAACGATGTCTATCAAGACTTTGATGTGATCCTGCAGGTGAACTCGGTGGAGTTTCGTCCCCGCTAAGCGGATGCCATGGCCAATCATGACTGCCATATGGCAGGGCAATTTTTCAGTATTGGTGCTTGTAGGATTTTGGGTAGGATTTTGGGGTGTTTATGGGGCGGCTGAGGCTCTATGATGTAGGGCAAAGAATTTCCCTTAGAATCCTTAAGCTACGTCGGTGATGGGCATTAACTGCCTGGCACATCAGTTATCGTTGTAGCCTGATTGTATTTTTCCCATAGTAATTTTCCCCAACGCGCTGGCATGTCTGAGCTTCGCATCGTTTCCCTAATTCCCAGCGCCACTGAAATAGTTAGCCAACTTGGGTTTGGAGAGTCCTTGGTGGGGCGCTCCCACTCCTGTGATTTTCCCCCTGAAGTTCAGGCTTTGCCGGTGTGTACGTCCCCTCGGTTTGATACCAAAGGGAAAAGCAAGGAAATTCATGATCGGGTCAGTGAGCTGTTGCATCGGGGCCTCAGCGTCTATAACGTCGACGTGGAACTGTTGCAGGAGCTGCGTCCCACCCACATTTTGACCCAGGATCAGTGTGAGGTATGTGCCGCTAGCCTGGCGGATGTGAACAAGGCGGTGGCCCAAATTATTCAGCCCCAGCCCGTGGTGATTTCCCTTAAGCCCCAGGTGCTGTCCCACCTGTGGGACGATTTGCTTAAGGTCTCCACGTCCCTGGACCCGGTGAATGGAGATGCGATCGCAGAGTTAACCATTGCCCAACTCCAGGGACGACTCCAGGCCTGTTTGCAAAAGGTCCCAGCCAAACTTCCCCAGCCCACGGTGGCCTGTTTAGAATGGACCGATCCCCTAATGGGGGCGGGCAACTGGGTGCCTGAGCTGGTGTCCATGGCCGGGGGGCATCCCCTGTTTGGCCATGTGGGTCGCCATTCCCCTTGGATCGGTTGGGAAGATATCACCGCTGCTGACCCGGATTTATTGATTGTTATGCCCTGTGGCTATGACCTGGAACAGGGACGTCAAGCGGTGGACCAGCTGGTGCAGACGCCCCCTTGGCAAAGCCTAACAGCGGTTAAAGACTGTCGCATTTTTATTGTCGATGGCAACCAATACTTCAATCGACCCGGTCCCCGACTAGTGGATTCCCTAGAGATATTGGCCGAAATTTTGCACCCGGAGGACTGCGGGTTTGGGTATGCGATGAAGGCTTGGAAGATCTATTAGACCCCTAGGCCATGGAGCCCTAACCCCTACTCAGCAAAGTGTTGATACCCCTGCCCCTGTGCCAAGAGCAGGTCAGGGCCTTGATCCCCATCGTCAAGCAGGCGAATTTTGGGGTCAGCGGTGGTGTGGCCAATGATCTGGGCGCCAGCATACTGGCTCACAAAAGCCTCCGCCATGGCTGGCGGCAAACTAAGCACCAGTTCG
>CALHGI010000600.1 GCA_938029995.1 uncultured cyanobacterium
CATTCTAGTATGATTGGTTTTTTTTTCAGTGTGCATTCATGTAATTTTAACTGAACATAACAAAATACTAAATGTTCTCCATTTTTTCGATTTATGATCATTTTACTGACATGCCCACAGCCAGTTAATGTCAACTCTATCTCAAGCTTCAAGTAACTCTCTCTAAAAATAGAAATAGTCCGTTTCGCAACATATCGCAAGTTCGAGTCAGCGTGTCATTATTGTTTAGTTTAATCTACATAGTCCAATCCATCTCTACTGGCCCTTTGTACTTGAACCTTGCCTGCTACACAAACTGTCTCAAAGTAAATGACGTAGGCACAGAGCTGTACAATTACAATGTAGGCTAGTCAAAAAATATTGGCTGATGGCAGAGTGAGCAAGTATGAAGCTCACTGGCAAGTTTAAAGCTGTGGCACACACACATACACACAATCACTGTGTTATAATGCACATTCTCTGCCGACGACGGTTTCGTTCTAAAACGCGGTGATTCGGCTGAGATGAATTGATTAGATTAAGTTGATTTATTATGATTTGCTCAGATGTATTAGGGTGACCCTACGGGGCAGCGGCCGTGGCAAATCAAAAAGATCAAGAGACGAATATTTGGGTTGAGAGCTTACAGACCATTGGACTTAGCGTAGTCTTAGCCCTGGGGATTCGGCAGTTCGTGGCCGAAGCTCGCTACATTCCGACCGGGTCGATGGAACCCACGCTACAGGTCAATGATCGCCTGGTAATTGAAAAAATTAGCTATTACCTCACGGAGCCAGAACGGGGGGATATTGTTGTTTTTTGGCCGCCGGAAGAATTTAATGTTGCCGGTCAACCGCGTAATGCTTTTATTAAACGGGTCGTCGGTCTACCTGGGGATATGGTGGAGGTGACGGATGGGGAGGTACGGGTGAACAACGTGGCCCTGGACGAAAAGTACATTAAAACCCCGCCCAACTATCAGTGGGGCCCTAAAACCGTACCGGCAGAAAGTTACATTGTCTTTGGCGACAATCGGAATAACAGTGAGGATAGCCATCGGTGGTCGGATCCCTTTTTACCGGAGGATCAGATTATCGGCAAAGCCATTGTCAGGTTTTGGCCCCCTAACCGTCTAGGTTTATTGAACCGCCAGTGAAGCGGGTACCCATATGTGCCTAGCCTGCCCTTGGATGATTTGGTGGCCGTAGACCGTGTTGATCGGGTCACAGCCTAAAGCAGCGGCCGTTGCTGTCCATTGATGGCCTGGGTCAAACAGGACCAGATCGGCGGGAGCCTCTACCTGTACCGCAGAGGTTGCGATATTTAGGCACTGGGCCGGATTAAGGCTGAGGTAACGCCAAAGCTGTAGTGCTGTCCACCGCTGGGTCACCACAAAGGTTTGCCACAGGATGGGTAAGGCGAGTTGTAACCCAATGGCACCGGTTGGAGCAATGCCAAAAGGCACCGCTTTTTCTTCGTAGGTGTGGGCACAGTGATCGACTGCGATCGCATCCAACGTCCCATCCTCTAACCCCATAATCAGAGCGTCGCGATCCTCAGGCGTCCCCAAGGGAGGGGCTAAACGCAAGCTAGGCGCATAGCTATCCAAATCAGCCGTGCTAAACAGCAAATGTAACCACGTGACACTGGCCGTGATGGGCAACCCCCGCGCCTTAGCGCCTCGGATGAGATCAACGCCACGGGCAGTGGAAATGCGCATTAAATGGATCGGCCGGCCACAGGTAGCCACCTCCTCAATCAAGGCTGCCAGCGGTGTGGTTTCAGCCGTGGCAGGAAGAGCAGATAGGCCCAAGCGCACAGCATCTGCCCCATCGCGACAGACCCCTAAGTGTGAGCCAGCGCCATCAGCCCCGGCAGAGGGCCATAGCGCCATCGGCCATGGCTGCGACTGAGTATATTCCAGCAAACGTCTCACCATCAAACCATTACCTAGGGGCTGGCCATCACACCACCCAACGGCCCCCGCGGCCCCCAGTTCGACTAAATCCGTCAGCTGCTTCCCATGAGTACCCAAGGTAATGGCACCCCAGGGGAGAATCTGCGGCCGTCCCACACCGCCAGCCGCTAACCTCTGTACGACATGGGCCGGACTATCTACAGCAGGGCTCGTATTGGGTAAAATTCCAACCCGAGTAAATCCCCCTTGGGCAGCGACCGTCAGCAGCTGCCCAAGGGTTTCCCTCGACTCGTAACCCGGTTCCCCAGTTTGACTATACAGATCCACCAAACCAGGGGCCAAAACACAGCCCTGACCATCAAGCTCTCTAATACCACCGCCAGGAGACTCCAGAGAATCCCCCAGCGCCTGAATAATGCCATCCCGGATCAACACGTCCCCCACCTGATCCCGCTGATTCAGCGGATCCAGTATGCGTACCCGTCGTATCAAGCTATCCATGACATTTTTTTCGTGGTGGCCTTACCCATTGAGTCTTCACAGTGCTCCAGCAGCCGTCATATCAAATAAACTACCCGATAAATGGGCCGTAATATTGGCTGCACTCAGCATCGGTTCACTCCCCACACCATCGGGATAATCAATCACACTGACCGCACCATTGCCCTGCTTAAACTGCCAGAACGCCTCTGGCCCCAACCCTGTCACG
>CALHGI010000601.1 GCA_938029995.1 uncultured cyanobacterium
GGATAGAAATGCCTTCAGCTAAAAGACTTTTGAGCTGGGTTAATTCATCGTTCATCGTTCCTACTTCTGACTTTCAAAAACGATGCCCCCCATCACCCCGCCAGCAGAGGCTATCCTAACTCAGCTAGGCATTTTCCCGTCTAGCTTATCTGATATGTCGTCGTGTTTTCGACGTACTAATTGCCGTGCTGTCATTAACTGGCTCACCCGGTATCGACCGGCTGATGAAGCGACTCAATTAGAGCAGGTCAAGGGCTATCTGGAGGCGTTTCATCACCTGTGTACCATTGAAGAATGGGACCGGGCGTTTACCCTCATTTCGACTCGGCTCAATACCCCTACCCAAGAAATTTTGCACTATCAGCTCAAGCTGTGGGGGCACTACCAGGAACAAATTGATTTATACGATCAACTGATTGACCGGGTAAATCCTCAATGGAACAGTGGAATTTACAATTGTCTGGGAGCCACTTATCAGGCGTTGGGTAACTACCCCCAGGCGATTGACTACTTTAAACGGAGTTTAGAGATCCTCGATGAGATTGGCGGCACCGATCTAGAGAGGGGGTTTGTCATCTGCGGGTTGGGGGGTGTTCACTATGCCCTGGGTGACTATCCCAAAGCGATTGAGTGTTTTGAGCAGTGGCTAGAGATTGCCGTTGCAGCAAATGAACTTCACGGTGTGGGTATTGCCGTGGGTAGTTTAGGCAATGCCTACGAGTCCATGGGCGACTATGCCAGGGCTCTAGACTATCACCAACAGCACTATAAACTCTCCCATCAACAAAATGACCAAGAAAATGAAGGGGCAGCCCTGGGCAATATGGGCAGTGTCTATTTTTCCCTAGGACAGTACCCCCAGGCCATAGACCATCACCAGCAGCACCTGAGCCTGGCTCAGAAAATTGGCCATCGTCAGGGGGAAAGCAACGCCCTGGGCGGTCTAGGTAGCGCCCACTATGCTTCAGGCAACTACGCAGTGGCGGCGGATTATCTTGCGCAGCAGTTGGCGTTAACACAAGAGATGGGCGATCTGGCTGGCGAGGGAAATGCCCTCAGTGGTTTAGGCAATGTGTGCCGTGCGGTGGGCAACTACACTGAGGCCCTTGACTATCATCAGCAACATGTGGCCATTGCCCAGCGGATTGGCCATCGACAGGGGCTAACCCATGCCTATGGAGATTTGGGGAATGTGTATAGCGCCCTGGCCAACTATTCAGAGGCCATTAGTTGTTACCAACAGCAGCTAACCCTCAGTCAAGAGATTGGTGATTTAGCCGGAGAATGTTTGGCTGTCGGCAACCTGGGTAAGATTGCGCTGGCTCTGGGGCAGTATGCTGAAGCCATTGCTGGTCTAGAAAAACAACTAGAGATTGTGCGGCATCTGGGGGACCGTGTCCGTGAAGGGCAAACCCTCAGCGATATGGGCAATGTCTATCGTCATTGGAGCGACAGTCGTCGGGCAGTAGAGTTTTTACAGCAGGGTCTAGAAATAGCCCGTGATACGAACGATCGCCAAGGCGAAGCCAATGCCCTGGGCTATTTGGGCAATGCCTATCGGACGTTAGGTAATTTCCCATCGGCGTTGGACTGTTATCAACAACAGTTAGCCCTAACCAAGACCCTATCGGATATTGCCGGTCAGGGCCGAGCCTCTGAAGGAATGGGGAATACGCATCAGCAACTGGGGGATACGGAGAGTGCTCTGGCCTGTCACCAAAGGGCGCTGGCCATTGCGCGACACCTGGGCGACCAGGCGGGGGTGGCAACCGCGTTAGGCAATATCGGCGGTGTTTACGATCAGCGCCATGACTATGAACGAGCCATTGACTATCATCAACAGGATATTGACATTACTCGGGAACTGGGTCAAAGTCCGGCTCCTGGCCTGGTGAATCTGGCAAATGCCCAAAGTGAGCTGGGGCAGTATGCGGCTGCGGTAGCGAACTATCGCGAAGCACTGGCGCTGTTGCGTAACGTTGGCGATCGGTGGGGTGAAGGGCTAACACTATCGAACCTTGGAGAGACTTTGACCAAGCTAAAGTGTTTTCCAGAGGCGTTAGAAACTCTGCATCAGGCGTTGGATATTCTTAGGGAGTTAGAGGCTCGACCGGTGGAGGCGACTACGTATCAGTATCTGGCGATTTTGTATCGGCAGATGGGTGAGGAGTCGTTGGCAGAAGAGTATCGGAGGAAGGCGGTGGGGCTGGCGGATGAACTGGGAATGCAGTTAAAGGAAATGATGAATGATGAATGATGTAGATTATATAAGACTGGCGACGGTGACAACGACAACACAATTCTCCTGTGCTTGTGCCGCTAACTCATCATAGTCATCATTTACCTGATTCTCATAGTCCTGAGCGGTTTTATCAACTTGAAAGCAAGCGATAAAACCAACATCATTGTCGGTAATACTCCCTCCCAAGTTAATTGCGATTTCTCTAGCTAAAGTTAATTGTTCCACGTAGCTTCAATATCTCCAGTCGTTTTCAATCTAATTATATATAACACTTTTGATAAATGTATTGAGGAGATTATGATAAACATAGTGACACTGTAAATGTTGTACCATTGTAACTGTGACAGTATGAAACGCTGATGTTATGCATAGGAAACCATTGCTTG
>CALHGI010000602.1 GCA_938029995.1 uncultured cyanobacterium
AGGGTAAAGCCCAGCTCATTGGCATTGATAATCAGACTGTTGGTGGGGGCTCCGTAGCCCGCCTGCACGTCTTCCCATTCCCAGTTGGGGTTGACGGTGGGTCCGGCAAAGTGGGTGTCATTACCCAGCAGGCGACTAACGTTGTTAATGTTCTGGGCTTTGAGCTGGCTGGCCAGGTCATTTAGCTGGTCGTCGCCAAAGGTGGGGTCACCGCGACCGACCCCACTCCAGGTGGTCGGTCCATTAGCTGGCTGGCCGTAAACAGAGGTGCGAATGGTGAAGTTAGGGCCGAGGCTGGAAAGGGCAGCGGCGGTGGTGAGGAGTTTGACGTTGGAGGCGGGGACAAAGTAGCGGTCGGCGTCGCGGCTATAGATGACTTGGCCGGACTGGGTTTCGATCAGGATACCGAGGCGGGCTTTTTTTAATGACGGTTGCTCTGCAATGGTGTCGATTTGACGGGTTAGGTCGGCTCGGCAGTAGGCCCTAGCTTGGGTGGTGGGGAGGATAAGGGTGGTTAGGAAAGTGGCGGTAGTTAGGAGCCACTTTTTGAAGTGTTTCATTTGTATTTTGGGGTGGTTGGTAAAGGCGGGGTGGGTTGCTCAGGGCTTGCCCCCCTGAAACCCCCTTGTTCGTGGGGACCTCAACATCCCCACACCCCTTGCAAAAGAGTGTTTTGGTAAATGCCTCAGAGTTTACTAGATCGACGAGGTGGTTACGCTGCTCCGCATTCGCTCCACACCGTAAAAGTATAGTTATCTCGATGTGGTTAGAAAGTTTTGAACTTGATGGTAAACAAACTGTCTAAAAGTTTCTTTTGCAAGCATGAAATAGGATTAACGACAGAGGAATAACCCTTTTTAGAATTTTGCTTTGCCGATCGCAGTACAACCCACTTTGCGATATTCCGTAACCCTCCAGTACGAGGGTTGTAGGGCGGCGTTCCGCCCTGCCCAGGGGGTTTGGGGAACTCGGCGGGACCCCAAGCAGCCGGTTTTGCCTCTAACCGAAACCCAACCCGACAACAACCGTAAAATAAGCATTACCCACCGTCCGATCCAATCAGCCTAATCCATATCAATCCAGCTCTCTCACCCACTCCCGCAATTCCCGGTCAGCCCTCATCTCATTCTCTCTGGCTGTTGCCAAAAACTCATACAATTTTGCCTTTGGCACCTGAGGAAAGGTGGGACTTTGTTCAATCTCTCCATAGGCAGAGCCCTGCAAATGGTAAATTCGCCAGACGTCTCCGTTATACCGCCAAAATTCAGGGACTCCCATTGCCGCATACAAATGCAACTTATCAATATCCGTATGGGTAATATCCACTTCCACAATCAAATCTGGCGGTGGATCTTGCTCTAAATCCACATCCCGTCCCGCCACCAATGGCTGATTCTGAATGTAATAGGCGGCATCTGGTTCACCAGAACGCTCTAACGCCTGTCGATCCAGGGTGGTTGAGCCCATGGTCTTAAGCTCCATGCCTAGCTCCGATACCAAAATGTAAATAAACCGCCCGATTAACCAGGCCGAAAACCCATGGATTTCAAGCGGCATCGTAATTTCTAATGTCCCCTCTGCATACGTTAGCCTTGTATTGCGATCCGGGCTCAGCGACTGTCGCATTGCCAGAAAACCTTGCCAGGTAAGCGAATGAAATACGACCCGCTGCTCACCTATCGGCTTTGGCACAGGCTGCGTAACTAAAGGAGGTGCACTAACCATAATGGACGCGCCGACAGAACTAGATTCATTCTAAACGGAGCCTAAAGCCTTGGAGTTAGGGAAATATAGCTGGGTGCCCATAGTTCAAGGCATCGATGATCTTTGAAAGCTATAGCTTTGATGGCTAAAACTGCCGACGGGTAAAAATATTTCCCGCAATCACCAACAACAAAGCCGTATAAATCACCCCGTACAACACATTCATCGCCAACGTGCCGGTCCCTGGCAACGCAGCCGCCCCATAAACCGCATCATTTTTCAAATTCAACCGTTCCAGGTCAGGCAAAACCAAATACATTCCCTCGATGGCCCGTTGTAACCCTTCAGACTCAGATAGCTGACTTAGTTTAAGCAAATCAGTGCTGAGATGCCCCACCAAATAGGTGCCAAAGGACAGCAAGGTGGCCAGGAGGGAGCTGGTGAATACGCCAAATAACATGGTGACCGCAATAATCAGCAGCATTTCAAGGTACATAAAAGCGATCGCAACTAGCATGCTACCCGCTGGAAACTCCAGCTGTCTGACCGATAAAATCAGAATAAAAATCCCCGTCTGCACCAGCATTAACAACCCGATGACCGCCGACAGCCCGAGATGTTTTCCCAAAATAATCTCGAACCGGCTCACCGGCTTAGCAATTAGCACCAGCACCGTCTTTTTCTCAATTTCCTTATTCACCAGGCCAGTGCCCACAAACACCGCCACCACTAGGGTAAATAGGTTGATGGCCGCCAACCCCAGGTCCAACAGAATCTTATTGTCCGTACCGGCTGCCACCTCCGGCAACAGCACCGACGCCAGCACCATGACCACAGCAAACACCCCGGCTAGGTAGAGGATGCGATCGCGAATCACCTCTAGAAACACATTCCGGGCCACTACGGTAATACGAGGAAGATTTAACATCGGCAGCTATATATTTTTACCTAGAAAATCCAAGGAAATTTAAATGGAAGGGGCATCAATATTCACCGTCCGCTCCACCTCCGTTATCTCATCAGCACAGGTCACCTGGGCCACCGGGGTGGACGACTTTGCCTGGGGTTCATCGCCCGTCCGCTGTCGGAGGGAACGGGGCACAATGGTACACACCTTTTCAACGTAGTAGCCATTTTCCTTCGCCGTTGGCCCCAGCCAATTGGCTCGGAGCCTCAGCTGATAGCCATTGGCAACTGACCGAGGACGGGGGGCATCTAAACTCCAAAATACCCGTTCGCTAATGGTATTTAAAATGATGCCACTGGCAACGGAGCTAATGCTATTGTCCAGGTTTAACAACCATCGCTCCACACGGGGCCAGGGGGCATCATCCAGCTGTTTGATTAAACTGGCCGCTGCGCTGGTGAGCAAAATATCCGCCTGGGAGGTGCCTTTACTGTCGGCCCCAAACCGATAGACAAAGGCGCTGTTGTCTAAATTTTCGGCCATGAGGCTGGGGTAGTCATTGAACCAATGCTGGATGCGGAAGTAAAACATAATCCAGCTGCTCAGCAACAGGTTGATTAGCAACAGAATGATCAGTTCCTGGCGAATATGGGGC
>CALHGI010000603.1 GCA_938029995.1 uncultured cyanobacterium
TCGCTTCATACCAGTTCACACCGCACACAGGATGGTGCCTAAAGGCCATGGGATGTTTCTGCGGCAAATATAACGGTTGCCTTACCTGCTGGGTTTGTAACCAACGCCAGCCCGCATCGCACCACCATTGTTGATTTTCATAGCCCCCTGCTTCCATAAAGCGTTGATACTGCTCGCAGGTTACCGGAGTGCGGTCCAGTTGGAATGGGGCCACATCGACCCAATGGACGGGCTGCTCATTATCCATGGCAATATCCCGATGGCGGTCAGGATCACCCATGCCTAAGCCCACGCTTCCCCCTGGAATTTTCACCATGCCCGTTGGCACCTGGCTAGGCCCCTCACCCGGCAACGGCTCCCGCAGCGGTGTCGTCAATCCCTGGACTTGGTGGAGGGCCATCACCAGGGAAATCGTTTCACTATGCTGACATTCATGTTGAATCAACCAGTGCCATAAACGCCGCTGTTTATGGAGTGGGGCTGTGCTCAAGTAGGCTAAGGTCCGCTGCCGAATGTTGGCCAGAAACGCTATTAATTCCTCCAGACTCGGCAATAGCTGCCGTTGAGACTTGGGTAAACCATCGGCCGCAAAGAGTGTGCGGACGTTGGGGAATGGACAGGGTTGCTGGGCCAGGTGCTCTAAAATCCATAGGGATTCTGTAAATGCAATGTGTCCCAGATGCCATCCCACGGGGCTAAAGTCAGGATGGGCCTGCTGTCCTAGCACCGTTGGGTTGATGCCATCCACTAAGGCGAGGGTGCCTGCACGGCAGCGCTGCAATGTGGTTTCCAAGTAGTCCCGCAGCTGCGATTCATCGGTGGACCCAGGGTTAGGCAACGCAAGAAAAGCCATGGATATGGGGGTGAAGATCGGTGGCAGCAACGGTCAAACTATGGTCTGGGGCTAGGGGCTCCCATTCCCCGGCGAATAGGGGCTCAGAGGCCAGGATAATGCCCTTTGGCTGGCGGAGCATGTAGAACGAGGGGGCTTTGGCCTGGTTATCAAACCGTGCGGCCACTAACTGGTTTCCATCGCCCATCACCACCACACCAGACACTCGCGCCCCAGACTTACGGGCCAAGGATTTAATCATATCGATGGCCTGTTCTAACGCTCCGAGCAATCCTAACTGGGGGTCTAGTTCTAGTAAATGGGTGATCAGGGCAAAAATATGTTCTGAATCGGTGAGGCCGTAGATGTTTTCATAGGCTCGATCCCCAATCAGGGTGCGGATTGGACGATAGAGGGTTTGGCGGAAGTTATCGATCCAGCCGTTATGGACAAATAGCAGCTGCTCATGGCGAAATGGCTGACAGTTACTAAAATCTAAAGGCAGCCCTGGTGTAGCGCTGCGGATATTCGACATAAACGATCGAGTTTTTATGTACCGACATAGGTCGGGTAAATTCGCATCATTCCAGATGGGTAAAACGTTGCGATAGATAAAGGGCTTTGCCGCCATGTCTTGGGGGTGGTGCCAGCCAAGGCCAAAGCCATCGGCATTGAGTAGGGCCACCTCTAGTTCTTTGGGTTGATAGCTTTGAACAATTAAGGAATGGTCGGGCTTAAAGACAAGATCTTCAAGGGGGATGGGCTCTCCTAAATAAGCAAGCAAACGGCACATAGCAACTGGGTAAGGGGGGGTAATATAGCTGGGCGACTATAGTGCAGGCCATCGGTCGTGGCTCAGCGCTTTAGACGGCAACGGCTATGTACGTAGCAAACGGCTGCATGCAGCCGTTTGCCATATCTGGCGTTATGCCTCTTCGGCAGGTTCGCACCTGAACAGTCTCCATCAGCGGTAGACCGGTCAGAGCGGTGGTGCCTGTCAAATCAGCAGCGACGACTTCTTAGTTTGTCAGAGAGAATGCAGCTGTGGCTAAAAGTGCCCAACCAATTATGAGGGCCAGCCCCCCCACGGGCGTGACAGCACCTAGCACTTTGACCCCAGATAGACTGAGGCCATATAGACTTCCGGAAAAAATTACAATACCCACGATGAATGCCCAACTTGCGTAACCGAGCCAGCTATTCTTAGGAACTTGTAGCCACAGTAGTCCCACCAGTAGTAACGCCAGGGAATGATACATCTGGTAGCGTGTGCCTAACTCAAACGTAGCCAATGCCTTTTCGGTGAGTTGTGCTTTGAGGGCATGGGCACCGAAGGCACCGCCTGCCACTGATAAGCCCCCTAGGATAGATGCGATCGCAAGACATAGACGAGGAGTCATTGTACAGATACAGAAAAACTTCTTTAGGGTAACAACACCCCATCATCTTGTCTGAGGGATTACGGATCACATCAAAATCAATGGATTTGCTTCAGAAAAACTTTAGATCAAGTTAGTCAGTATCACCTAAGAAATATCGTCTGACTCTAGGGTCTGATAGATGAGAATAGATATGGGGAGATATCTCCTCCACTGCCCACAACAAAGTTAAATTTAGCCTCCTTCCATTGACTTTAAAAAATGATCATGCCCCTCAATGATCGCCACTTTCATTAATTTAAGTTGTTATTTCCTCTCAATTTTAAACTGGCATTACGCTATGGGAATTTTAGCTAAAGCAACAACTGTGTTGGCATTACTGCCAGTTGTCCTCGGTAGTAGTGCGGTGATTTCAGATCAGGCTCTGGCCGAGACTGTTATATCCACTGGTGCCACTACCCAAGTTAATCTTTCAGATAATGGCGTTGTTGACATTAGCGGTGGCACACAGTCCGCAGGCAATCTTTTCCATAGTTTTCAGCAGTTCAGTCTAGAGTCACAGCAAACGGCAAACTTTATTGTCACTGCCACCACTGATGCCATCATTGGGCAGGTGACCGGGGGGACGACTTCCAACATCGACGGTCTCCTCAAAGTAACCGGCAGTAATGCAGATCTTTACTTAGTCAACCCCACTGGTTTACTGTTTGGCCCCAATGCCCGGCTTGATCTGGGCGGCTCATTTACGGCCACCACCGCAACCCACCTTGGCGATGGCCAACAATGGTTTGAAGTCCTTAGTAATCCAGACGACCCCACCTTACTTGCGCCTCCCAGTAATTTCGGTTTTAGTCGCCCAGGGACTATTGTCAACCAGGGACAGCTGGCTGTCTCCGATGGTCATAGCCTGAGACTGTTAGGCACCCAGGTCACTAACCTTGGCACATTAAGTGCTCCGAATGGAGAAGTGACCCTCCTTGCCGCCGAACCCGGACCCACCATGCACCTAGGGCAACGTGGTGGATTACTCAGCTTAGAAATTGATCCTAATGCCCACCTGGTAGATACCTTACCCACCCTCATCACCGGTGGAGACCTTAGCCATAGTGACACCCTCGTTGTTGATCATAATGGTGGCATTACCCTTGTGCAAAGCTCCCCCAGTAATCCTCCCCCAGCAAGCCTCATGAATGCCGGGGCTATTTCCACCCAAGGAACCACGGGAGGGGAAATCAACCTACTAGGTAACACCATTCAGGTCACCGACAGTACTTTAAATGCATCGGGTAACAGTGGTGGTGTTATTCGCATCGGAGGAGATTACCAAGGCCAAGGGGGGCTTCCTGCCGCAACCCATACCCACATTGCCGCAACCACCAGCCTGATTGCTGACGGTGTCCAGTGGGATGGTGGGCAAGTGATCGTTTGGTCAGACGGCATTACCCTCTTTGATGGCACTATTTCCGCCCAGTCTGCCATCGGTGATGGGGGCTTGGTAGAAACCTCTGGACTCAATCACTTGAGCATTGGCGAGCAGGCCACTGTGACAACCGCTGCACCCTACGGAGACAATGGGCTGTGGCTCATCGACCCGACGGAACTCACCGTTGTCGACATCGGTGGCATCGGTGTGATTAGTGTGGATGATAATGATCCTATTAGCAGTACCATTAATGCGTCCACTATTGTCAGTGCTCTGGACAATAATAATGTTACTCTCCAAGCCACTGAGACTATTAATGTCAATGCCGTTATTGATGCTAGTGGAAACAGCATCAATAGCAGCTTATTACTCGATACAGCTACCCTCAATCTGAATGAACGGATTACTCTTCAAGGCAGTGGACAGCTATCGGGTACGGCTAACACCGTCAATGTGGGCATCAATGGCAGTGTTCAAAATGGTGTGGATGCCGTTACGGATGGCGGCACAGTCAATTTAGCGGCAACAACTTATCGTGAGAGGAATACAATCACCCTGGACCATGCCCTGACGCTTGTGGGCCAGGGACAAAACATCACTGTTATTAGTGGCGATGTTGATAATGATGGCACAGGCGATCATCAAGTCCTCCAAATCACCAGTGGTGGAGATAATATTACTCTCACAGGTCTAACTATCCGGGATGGTCTGAGTACGTCCGCTGGAGCTGGTCTAGAAAATGACGGCGATAATGTTTTAATTAGCGACACCAGCTTTTTCAATAACGAGGTCTCAAGCAGCTTTGCGGATGGCGGAGCCATTCACAATCGAGGTTCTCTCACCCTACTCAACACAACATTTCAGGAGAATCGCAGTGGTTCTGATGGCGGTGCCATTGATATTTTACAGGGTTCAGTGGAGATTACTAATAGCTATTTTGGCAACAACCAGGCCAATGGCCATGGCGGTGCTATTGATCTAGATCCGAACGGTTCGCTAATTATTTCTGATACTCTTTTCGAGTTCAATACAGCTACTGATGGAGCTGCCATCTACCTAGAAGGTAATGTACGACTTGATAGCACGGAGTTATGGACCAACACAGCTTCCATGGATGGTGGCGGTATTTTTCAGAATAGCGGCACCCTACACATCACCAACAGCGACCTCTTTGATAATCAAGCCGAGAATGGTGGAGCTATTGCATTAAACGGTACATCCACCTTAAGGCTGGACAATACGTTATTTGAACTGAATGCAGCCACTAATCAGGGCGGCGGCATTTTTCAAAATAATGGCATGGTGACCATAAATGATAGTTATTTCCTCGAAAATACAGCCGAGAATGGCGGTGGCGGCATTCATAATAACTTCAGCGATAATGTGGTTATCTCTGGCACCAATTTTATTGCTAATCAGGCTTTGAATGCTAGCGGTGGCGGCATTAATAACCTCGGTAATATCACTTTGACTAACAGTGATTTGGAAGGTAATGCCGCAAGCTTTGGCGGAGGCATTTTTAATGGTGCATCTAGTGTGCTGACGGTAACTAACGGTGAATTTACGAGTAATCAGGCCACTAATGATGGAGGAGGCCTTTATAACAATAGGGGTGAAATTCTTATCACCAATAGTGGTTTTGAAAGCAACAATGCCAATCGTGGCGGCGGCCTCTTTAACGATGGTGCTGCCACCCTCAATACGGTCAACTTTAGTGCCAATGGGGCAGCCAGTGATGGTGGAGGACTTTACAATCAGTTCAATGCAGTCAGCAATATTAGCTCGGGGGTGTTTGTTGAAAATAGCGCTCACACCGGGGGTGGCATTTACAATCGTGGCGCTGCGAACTTACTGAATAGTGTGATTTTGGGCAATCAAGCAACGGGATTAGGCTCACAAAATGGCGGTGCTGGTGTTTTTAATACGTTTGGAGGGATCCTGGTTGTTGATGACAGCCTGATCGCAAATAACACATCCGCTTCCCAGGGGGGTGGCATTCTCAATCTGGCGACTACTACTGCGCAAGAGGGTGGCATTTTCAATCTGGCGAGTACTGAGCAAACGGTCGTGGCCATTTCAAACAGTTCCATTGTCGGCAATCAAGCCGCCACCGAAGGTGGAGGTATTGCCAATGCTAGCGACAACGACTCACAAAACTTAGCAGAGTTAACAATTACCAACAGCACCATTTCCAACAACCAGGCAGTGACCGGAGGCGGCATTGGCACAATCGGTTCGACCACACTCACCAATGTCACCATTGCAGAAAATATTGCTACTAGCTCAGGGGGTGGAATCGTTGCCACTTCAAGCACAGCTTCAACCCCAGAGTTAATTAACACCATTGTGGCCAATAACCAGGCCCGTACCAATCCTGATGTGCAAGGTCAGTTTATCGATCAAGGCAACAACCTGATTGGTATTGACCAAGGTAGCATGGGCTTTAATGCTAGTACCTTGGTGGGCACCGCCCGTAATCCCCTTGATCCAAATCTGACAGCCCTTAATAATAACCTGGGTTTGTTTTCTCATCAGCTTCTTCCTGGTAGTCCTGCTGCCAACGCTGGTAACGACTCAGTGGCGACTACCCATGATCAACATGGACAGTCCAGAATCGTTGGTGGCACCGTCGATATCGGTGCAGTTGAAAGCGATATTCTCCCAGACACAACCACCATTCTGGTGAGCTCCATGGACCCAGATCCTCTAGATCCTGGGACTGTAGATCCCACTGCCATAGACCCACCCTTATCTGATCCCCCAGAGTCTCCATCAGCACCAAACGCCCCAACGAGTCCTGCCCCATCCACTACGACACTGTCTCCAAGCGATGATCTGGCGGATATGGAACTGGTGGCTTTGACCAATGGCAGTATTTTGAGACAAGAGACAAAATCTGACCAAGCCTTCCAGGCTGAGCAAGAGTCAACAGCGTTGACCCTACCCAATGGTCGCCTACGCTATTTTGATGAGGAAGCATTTCAATATTTAGAAGACTCCTTTAGTCAGGCGTACGAACAGTATTGGCAACTACCCCAAACAACACCTGTCACCTTGCCCTCTGTGCAAGCTATCCTGCAGGAGGCGAATCAAGCATATCAAACGGAAGCAGCTGTTATTTACGCTACTTTTGTGCCTCCGACTTCTCCCACTGATGATTCAGGCAATCGGGTTGTGTTACCCCGCACTCAACAAACACCGACTCCAAATGATCAACTTTTACTACTTTTAGTGCTCCCCACTGGAGAACCAGTCCAATACC
>CALHGI010000604.1 GCA_938029995.1 uncultured cyanobacterium
TCTGATGTCCGTTGGTAAATAACTCAAGGATTCAGCCACGGCTATGGCTTCCTTGATCGTGATGTTACTGCAGTCCCCTTGGCCATAATCCTGGCCATTGATTAATCCAGCCCCCACCAGTCGATAAAATCCATCTTCGCCATCGAACCAATCGGTAAAGAGATCGCTCTCTGGCAGTTCTCCGTCACCACCGTTGGGGAAATTGCCATGGTAAAGGGTATAGCCTTCACCAAATAATCCACTGTTTAGGGGATCTTGATTCTCTAAGGACATGGTCTCAATGCCATTGGCGGCGTATTCGATAGCAAAACAACGGTCGTTGTTGTCCCGATAGACCAGCCAGTAATAGGCCCCACCCCCGACTCCTTCGGCGGCGTCTCCGGCACCATAGTTCGCCAGGGTCATGGCTGGGGGCAAATAGGTGGGGATGGCAATGGCAATGTTCAGGCTGACCAACAGGTTTGTGGCTTCTGGGGGGAGTTGGGCTAGGTAGGAATTGGGCGGTGGCGGTGGCGGGGCATTGCCTGGGGCAATGCTATTGGGGCTGCCATTGGGGCTGGGGGCAGCGCTAGGGGCGGGGATATCTGATGCTACTGGGGCGGTTGGGGTTGCTCGGCAGCTAACGAGGGGAATGCACAGCAGCCCACCGATGATCCCGCTGAGGTGGCGTTTATGGAGTCTGGCCCATCGGTGGAGGGTGGTGAGCCCCTGGGGAAATGTCATGGTTTGGGTTTGGTCTGGTTTGGTTTGCCTGGCTTGGTTGGGGTGCTTGTTTTAGTAGGGCTGACCATTGCGATGGGTAAACCCATGGCCCCCTTCGGCTTTGGGTAGGGCCAGGAGGTCATCATCGGGGTAGTCTGCCCGGTCGCCTAGGGTGCGATCTCCCACTTCTAGGTAGGTTGCGATCGCACCAGACCGATTGATCAAATGGTGACCATCGGCCACCCCAGCTTTGAAGCCTGCCATCATGCCAGGGGTAAGACAGGTTTCTCCTTCATCGGTGACCAATGTTAGCTCCCCCGAGACCACATAAATAAACTCATCCTGGAGGCTATGCCAATGGCGCAGGGCCGATTGTGCCCCTGGCTTTAACGTGGTTAGATTTACGCCGAAGTTCGTGAGTCCGGCCGCATTGCCTACCCGTTGGCGAGAGCGGCCAGCCACTGCCGCCCTAAAGGGCTCTGGATACCCCGTGCCCTGGGTAATGGGCACGGCGGAAAGATCGATCACCATGGGCATCACACCTATTTTTAATGGGTTGCTTAATGGGGTAGTCGTCGAGGTAAGACCCCACGTTACCCCAGCCAAACTAAGTCTAATGCTGAGGCCTGGGGGAGTCACCGAGCCAATGCCAGCCTAGTCAGCGACCTCCGCCATCTCAATCACTTCGCCGTCATAGTCCTTGACTAAAAAGTTTAGGGGGCGTTCGCGACGGATTTTATGGCGCACTCCGTTGGCTTGGACTTGTAGTAATAGCAGCTCAAGGCAGTCTCGATCAAAGCACACGTGGCGTTGCCGGTTCTTATGCCCACGGCTAGCCCCTCCAATCACATGGAGCTGCGTATTTTTCTTGAGCTGATACCAGAGGCCATCTGGGGTGCCCGCACTCGGTGTGGTTGGCCGCGACATGGACCCCATCCCCAGCATGGGGTCCATTCCCATGCCTGCCCCCATGGTTTGCTCGTAGTTGTAATAGTAATGGAGGGGCACATCGGCCGCCGATAGGGCCAGCATCCCTTCGTAAAACTGGCGGGCCATTTCTAGGTCCGAGACCATCACCGTGTGTACCTTGGGGGCACTGGTTAAAAACATCCACATGGCACCCGCATAGGCCACCAGTAACATCACCATGATGCCTTGGGTGGAAACCAGGCTATCCAGGGGGAGTCCTTGCCAGATGGAGGCCAGGGCGGGTGAAAAAGCGGTGGGGCAAAAAATCATGGGTGACTTGGGGAAAACGATGCTCTTGGTCGCAGACCAGTGGGAAAAGACCCGTTAGATTACAGTAGATTCACAGCGGCCTGGTTAAAACAGGGGTGTTATTTCCTTAGTGTATCAAGGGGGAAACCAGCTGTCGGGTGGGGGCTTAGCGGGGTAACCGATCCTTGAACATGGGGTTTCCATGGCTATTTCAGGGGGCTGGACGGTGGAAATGGACCCATTTCAAGCTGGGATTTCCGCCTAATCTTTAAGATTCGATAGATCCTGGGTATAGTAGTGGCTATTTATACGGTAGTCTCAGTCTGGTGAATGCCGGGCTGTCCTGGCTGCCGGTCATTAGCGAAATTCTGTTCGCAGTACTGTGGATATTCCTAATTTTCCTGAATGTGATCATGCCATTGTAAAGTCGCTGTTTGAATATAGCGACTATGACCTTGTGCAGTTGTTAAAGCAGCATCCCGATGAAGGCAAGTACTTTACGGCGATGTTTTGCCGATATAGTCCGGTGGTCTATACGCTGATTCGCCATTCCGCTCGGTCTACGGTGCAGTCAGAATATCTGTTTGCCCTGACCTGGCGACATATCTTATATGAACTCAGTGGGCTGGACTTGCCCGTTGATCCCCCAGCCGATTTTTCGTTACAGGCTTGGTTGGTGAATTTGACCGCTGCCTGTATTAACCAGGCGTCCCTGCCGGATGTAGAGGAGATTCACTACAATCTCCAGGAGGCGTCTCCCCCCCTGTGGTGCTACGTCACGCGCTCCCTTGAACGGCTTCAACCCCTCCATCGTCTGGTCATTGTAATGGCCCAAACGTTTCGGTGGAGTAACACCAGAATTGCCGCCTATTTGCAGGCGGAGGGACATCGCATTTCGCCTAAGTCGGTGGCGGTATTGCTGACGGATGCCCAAAATTCTTTGAATGGTGCTTTACCGAGTGATGTTCAATCAATTTACTTTGGGGATACTGATCCTGCTGCCGAGGATGATTTAGACGGGGGCCTAGCGGATCTATTGGATGTGTCTGATCTGGATCTAGATCAGCCGAACCTAGCGCCAGAGGTTTAATCATTCGAGGTTGTGTTCGAGTTTTTGACTGAGTTTTTTCAATAGGGAGACACCTGATTGTGCACCGCACAGTTCGCTTTGGTTACGGGTTAATAGTGCTCATGGCCTTGACGGGTATGCCCGCAGCCTATGGCCAGGGTAGTCTGGATGACCAGCTGCGGCAGCCGGTCAATCGTGAGGCGGTGAACCAGCGGAGGGATGTGGCTGACCAGCTGTTGCGGTTGGG
>CALHGI010000605.1 GCA_938029995.1 uncultured cyanobacterium
GGTGTAATGCCCAGGGAATATTACAAACATTCCCTTAACCATGTTAAAGGATTGCAATTGTGGCATTTGTACCTAGCCCCCCTATAGTTTAATCGGTCCCCCCTTGTTCGGGTTTAAGCAATGGAAATGCAATTACATCGCGGATGCTAGGGGCGTCGGTCAACAGCATGACCAAACGGTCAATGCCCATGCCCATGCCGCCGGTGGGGGGCATGCCATATTCCAGGGCCGTGACAAAATCTTCGTCTAGGCTCTGGGCTTCCAAATCCCCGGCGGCCTTTTTGGCCGCCTGGGCCTCTAGG
Organism: uncultured cyanobacterium; assembly: GCA_938029995.1. Taxonomy (GTDB): domain Bacteria; phylum Cyanobacteriota; class Cyanobacteriia; order Phormidesmidales; family Phormidesmidaceae; genus Leptothoe. The sequence goes on from CALHGI010000605.1 coordinate 303, forward strand.
CGCTGGCGCTGATCCACCGGGTCCGTGAGCTCCGAAAAGCTATTGGCCGTTTCTCGCCCTACGATAAACAACTCAAACCGTTCCACCAGACCGGGCTTATGGCGATGGGGTTTGGCCAAGGGGGAAATTTCCACCGGATAGTCGGTAATAAACGTGGGCTGAATTAAGCTGGGTTCCACCGTTTGCTCAAAGGCTTCGTTTAAGACATGGCCAATGGTGGCGCAGTCGTCGACACCGTGCAGGCCAGCCTTTTTGGCAGCCTCTTTGGCGGCGGCTAAATCCGTAAATGCGGCAAAGTCCACACCGGTTTTTTCTTGAACGGCATCATGCATGGTGATACGTTTCCAGGGGGTGCTGAGGGTGATGGCTTCGCCCTGGTAGGTAATGTCAGTGGTGCCTAACACTTCCTGGGCCGCATTGACAATCAGGGCCTCGGTGATGTCCATCATGTCGTGGTAGTCGGCGTAGGCCTGGTACAGCTCAATGGAGGTGAACTCTGGATTGTGGCGGGTGGAGATGCCTTCGTTGCGAAAGATGCGACCCATTTCAAACACCCGTTCAAACCCGCCCACAATGAGCCGTTTGAGGTGTAGTTCCGTGGCAATGCGCAGGTAGAGCTGCATGTCCATGGTGTTGTGATAGGTGACAAAGGGGCGCGCATCGGCCCCACCGGGCTCGGCCTGTAGAACCGGCGTTTCAATTTCAATAAAGTTTTGCTGGTCTAGGTAGCGTCGGATGGAGGCGGTAATCAGGGCCCGTTTCCGGAACGTATCCCTCACCTCGGGGTTAACGATTAGGTCCACATAGCGCTGCCGGTAGCGCTTTGCCACATCCGTTAGGCCGTGCCACTTGTCGGGCAGGGGCATGAGGGCCTTGGTTAGAACGCTGTAGGTGCTGACCTTGACCGATAGCTCCCCCTTATCCGTGCGCTTGATAACGCCCTTGACCCCCAAAAAGTCGCCCACGTCCGTGAGCTGTTTCAGGTGGTTAAACGCCTGTTCATCCGTTTCGGCCATGGCCGTCTGGATTGTCTTTTTATCGAGAAATAGCTGAATTGAGCCGGTTTCGTCCTGGAGGGTAAAAAAGGCAAGCTTACCAAAGACTCGCCGGGCCATGATTCGACCGGCAATGCTCACCTCAAAATCGGCTTCTTCACCGTTGGGCAGCTCAGTAAATTTCTCTTGGAGGGCCGCCGCTTGATGGGTAACATCCCAGGTATAGGCGTAGGGATTTAGCCCCAATTGTTTTAAGTCATTTACCTTCTGCAAGCGGGCAGCACGAATTTCGCGGGGACTTTGAGCGTCGGGCTGGGGGCTGGCCATGCGTTGGGGGTCAGGTAGTTGTGCAGGTGTTAATTGTATAGCAAGGTGTTGAATGCATTTGGCCCCTCGCCATAAGAACTCAAAACTAGGGATTTTTCCTGGTAACTACGATTGCTCACTGGGAATATATTTGGCTAAAAGCTGGGCCACCTTTTCGGGGACGGGGGGTTTGGCTAAAAAGTCGTCGGCCCCGACCATTTTGGCCCGCATGCGGTCGAGCATGCCGTCCCGGCCGGTGAGGATGATAATGGGTGTGTCGTAGAAGGCATCGGTGCGGCGGAGAAACTTACACAGTTCGTAGCCGCTGATGTTGGGCATGGTGATGTCGAGGAAAATCAGATCGGGCTGATGCTGGGACAGGGTGGAAATTTGCTCGACGGGCTTGGTGACGGGCAGCACTTCGTAACCCAGGGGCTGCACCAGTTCTGCCATGACTTTGCTGACTAGGGGGCTGTCGTCAATGCAGGCAATCAGACCCTTGGTGTGGACCTTGGGGCTGCTTTCGGGGGTGGGGGTGCGTTGGGGTACGTAGGGGGCGGGAATGTCTGGAATCTGCTGAAAATCGACCCAGCCTCGATAGACCAAGGGCAGCAGCAGCTTGATGACATCGGTGAGGGAACGGTTGGTTTGGGCGGCCATGTCCCACAGGGTAATGTTGCCCTGCATCCAGCGGGTCAGCCGTTCGTATTTGGTTGCGGTAACGTGTAGCCGTAGCCCCCGTTGGTTGACCACAATGGGGGAGAGGTAGGGCAGTTGGTGGGGGAGTAGGGTGGGTAAATGTTCTGCCCCCATGGCTTGCCAGTGGTTATAGATTTTGTGCGATCGCACCAGGGCCTGTTGCACCGACAAAAACACCACCTGCTGCGCCACCATCCGATTTGGGTGCCATTGCATTTGCTCGGCGGGGTAGTCCACCAGGGTCAGCACCACCTCCTCCACAATGCTTTGGATAATGGCCTTAGCCTGGTTCAGGGAAATGTGTCCACATTGGATTGCCTGGTTAATAAAGTCCACTTCCCAGTGATCGTCGGGTCTCCGCATGTTGGTAACCCAGCTATTGGAAAAATCTTGGCTGTGGCGACGCAGGGAGCGATACCAGCGGCGGACCGAATGGGGGCCCCCCGTGGCATAGATTAATCGACCTGAGTAAAAGTAAAGCTTCCAGGGTTCAATAGTTGTTGATTGCACCACCAACTCACCGGTGTGGCGTTTTTCAGAGAGGGCAATCAGATATTGGGATAGGGTTTGGGCCTGGGTCAGCATATCAACCACACATTGAAGGCTTTGGGCAAAGCCGTTGAATCTAGTTTTTGAAATTGACAAGCGTTGAAATTGCCGTTGTTGACTTGGGGAATAAACCGATCTGCAAAAAAGTTACCCGTCTAGGATTTTGTAGATTCAATTATCCCGAGGATCAGCAACGTGTTGGGACTAATGCACGGTGGCATTGATGCACTTAGGTATTTACATACCGTGATATTAGTTTTCCCAGAGTTGGTCAAACACACCTATTGAGAGATCGATTGAGAGATGTGGTTAAGTTGTTATTAATGGCCATGGGCCTTGCCCTCAGTGGAGTGGGGCCAGGTCTTTGGTGGCGGAATCTGTTTGGGGATTGGCGGGGGCGGGACTATCGGCGGGCAGGGGAATATCGGTTGTGCGGCCGTGCTGTAATTCCCAAACCTTGAGGGTGATTAGGTATTCGTAAAACGCCTGGAGCATGCACCAGCTAAATCCGGCGCGACCGTCGAGGATGCCGCCGAGGAAAAAGTACATGTAGATAAACCGCACTAGGGGCCGCAGGGGCATGCGCAGGGATAGATCCTT
>CALHGI010000606.1 GCA_938029995.1 uncultured cyanobacterium
TTTAGGTCATTAGTACATTTATTAGGCTGTGGGTAGGCAATGGGTAGCGATGTTTTAATTTTGACAATTTACTTTTTGGTAATCATCTACGTGCTTTACCAAATGGCCCTATCCATCGAAAACACCCTGGAAGACAAATTACGGGTCTCGCTGGATCGCGACACCCTAGTCAACCAGGTCAACCAGCAACTCCAGCACCTGCCCAACCCCCAGATGATCACCGCCAAGGTCGATCAAATGCCCATGAAGGGCATGAAGGGCATGATGTTTCCTCCGTTTCTAAATCTTAGGGTCACGTCCCACAATAATCTCAACGAGAAATTCCCAGTCATGGTGGATGTTGGCCCCGTGGGCAAGATGCCCATGGGCAGAACCATTAGGGATCTCAGCGTCAACATCCAAAACACCACCAACGACTCCCAAATTTTTGTCGATTGGGATAAAAGCACGATTACCTCGGGTAAAGCGCGCCGTACCCAGCGAGTGGTGCGCTCAGGGGTAGCCATCACCGGGGGACTGCCCCAGGCCCAGCTCTTAAGCGTGGTCAACCCAGGTGAAACCTTCATGGCCCAGGTCACCGGAGAAAACTGCCTAGGGTTTGATCCCGACAGCCAAACCCTCCAAGCCAAACGCGCCCTCGTCGACATGATGAATGTGGCCGACTTCATCACAGACGCCATGGAGTTAAACGTCAAACTTGGGGAAACAGAGCCCGTGCCGCCCATCTTGGCCTACGGTGTGCGGTTAATGATCGGCATTCGCCAAATCACCGACCAACAGCAGAGCCAAACCACCTATCTCATGCTCCCGTTTGAATTCAAGGCTATCCTGCTGGAAGATACCATTGCATTTCCCCCCTTACGGTGGCTTCTCAGCCGTCCCCGCCCCACCAATGCCCGCGACGCGTTGAGCACCTTACTATTAGGTCGCCCAAGGTTCTAACCCCCCATGGGCCGTGGTGTCCCCAGGGTGTCCCCAGGGTGTCAGCGCAACACGCCATATCGGGCCCAAACGCTCTTTATCACGCCATCCAAGGGTAATTCCCAAACAGGCTTCTCCTTTCAAAGAGTCTGTCAGGTTCTCTCAAGCAGACTGCCAATGTTGAGGTAACCCAGTGAATACACGGCATTCGAACATGGAGAAAATCACATCAGACGTTATCTCCACCAAGGTGAAAGAAACGTCCTAAGAAGCATCAAAATAGTTTGAATTAGGGTTAAAAACAGCGCTTTACAAGGCCAAAATAAAGATACCCATTTATACTGAGTTTTCTTGATGGGAACCCCCCTATGATTGGGGAGAAGTTATTAAAAGGCCCTGAAGTACTTCCAAATAGGTGGTTAAGCACTTCATCCTTATTTTAGTAGCACCGATTGGTATCACTATCACAGTGTTCAATTAGCACGGTTTAGTCCCTCAATCTACCCGGGAAAATTCCCCGAGGGCGCCAACCACATCAGGGAAAATATCAGGAACAGTTTAGACGTTGTCACCTTAAAATATCAGCCCGCTAGCCATCAGAGACTTTCGGCCTACATTATTTTGAGCATCACACACCGTCAAATCTCAACCCGCATCTGGACTCAAGTCCACGGCATAACTAGCCGCTACTATCCCACCGTCCCGTTGCCAAATTTTGGATAGTTCCCATGACTGCTAAACTTCTCCAGCCGAACACCGCGTCTAAAATATCCGTAAAACCCTCCATCACCATCATAGTCTCACCGCGTGAGTGCTTTGGGTATACGCAACAGTCTTTAGACAGTGTTTACAAGCATACGAAGATACCGTTTGAGCTGATATATGTGGATGCTGGATCTCCGAGGCATATTCATCGATATCTGGTCAATGCCGCATCCAAGCAGGGATTTACCCTATTGCGAACTGACCATTTTCTCTCGCCAAATCAGGCCCGAAATCTGGGGCTAAGCCAGGTAACCACAGACTATGTCGCCTTCCTCGACAATGACGTTCACGTCTCATCCGGTTGGCTAGAAAATCTCCTGCGATGTGCCCAGGAGACAGACGCCACAGTGGTCTCACCCCTCACCTGTGTGGGTAAACCGCTGCACGATCGAATCCACCTAGCTGGCGGGGAAGCCAGAATATTTATGGATATCAAAGGCGAACAGATTCGGCGACGCCTTTACAAAAAAAGTTTTCTCGCCAATCGTTCAGCCGCCATGATCAAGCACCAACTCTACAGACGTGCCTGCGAGTTTGCAGAATTACAATGCATGTTGGTGAAGCGGGATATCTTTGAGCGCATCGGCTACCTGGATGAAAATCTGTTGGGCACCCAAGAAGATATGGACTTTAGCCTGACCGTTAACCGGGCGGGCGGCCAAATGTTCTGTGAACCCACTGCAGTGGTCACCCATGTGCCGCAAACGTCCTATCGTTGGACAGATCTGGCCTACTTTACGCTGCGTTGGAGCGATGCCTGGGAAGTGGCAAGTCTGATGCACTTCCAACAAAAGTGGGACCTGGACCTGGACGAGTACTTTATGCAGCGCTATAAGCAACTGGGCCGTCGCCGTCGCCAAGCCCTGTTATATCCCCTCATTCATCGCCTAACCCAAGGGAAGCCAGGGTCCCGCTTAGAAGCGGTTGTCATCGGTTTAGAACGGTGGATAAACCAGATCATGACAGATCGCCATGGCCATCTATCGAACAACACGGTCAGAAAATTAGTCCCAGCCAATGGCTCCGTTGGGGTTCCCACTCGAAACGCCCTAAGAAAACAAAAACTGCGACTCTCTGCCCTCAAGCAAAAAAGTGCGGCAGTGCGGCTATCTCAACACCCCCATCTAATGCCCCACTAACCCAGCCATCATTCTTGTCACCCCGATCTGACTCACCACACTGATCGGTACAGTCAGAAAATCAGTAGCTCCAAAGGCTGCGCGCCCGTAGCCTATTTCCACTGCCTATTTCCCATCCATAGCAAACGTCCTGATGCCTGAGGACATTTGCGCGCGTCACACTGGCGTTACACCTGAGCGGTTGCCAAGGATATGGCCGTTGCTGAGTGAGGGGATGAACCGATCTGGAAATGACGTGATATGTCCGCATTTCGCAGATTAAATCACCCCCAGGATCAGCCGCGCCGAAATTGCCCTCACCCAGGTGACCAACAAGATCAATCCTGCCCTTCTATATGCCCTGGAAATGAATACCCAAACCCTTACTAGACGAGCCGTCGCTAGCAGTGGCGCGAAGAAAGTCTCTTTCCCTAGCATCACCTTGATAGTGGCACCACGGGAACGGTTTAGCTATGTCCAGCCCTCATTAGACAGCATCTATAGACACACCCATCTGCCCTTTAAGCTAATCTATATTGATGTCGACTCTCCTCGGTATCTTCGACGTTATTTAGCCCAAACGGCAGCGGACAGAGACTTTACCCTACTGCGTACCCGGCGATTTCTTTCCCCTAATCAGGTGCGAAATCTGGGGCTGAAGCACGCCACCACAGACTATGTGCTATTTATCGACAATGATATGCACGTTTCCCCTGGCTGGCTAGAGAAGCTTTGGACCTGTGCCCAAAAAACTGATGCCACCGTCGTTTCACCCTTAGTGTGTGTTGGCAAACCACTCCATGAAAGAATCCTGATGGCGGGGGGAGAAATCAAGCTTTTCCTAGAGACCAACGGCCAGAAAAAGTATCGTCGGTTGTATAAGGAATGTCACTTGGTCAATCGGTCAGCATCCATGCTAAAACATCAGCTACAGCCCCTGGTGTGTGACTACGCAGAATTGCACTGTATGTTGGTGAAGCGCACTATTTTCGACCAGATTGGCCCCCTGGATGAAAAACTGTTGAACACCCACGAACATTTAGACTTTTGTCTGATGGTGGCCCAGGCGGGGGGGACAATTTACTGTGAACCAGCGTCGGTGGTAACCTATGTGCCTGAAATGCCGCGCCGTTGGTCGGATTTAAGCTATTTTATGCTGCGTTGGAGTGATGCCTGGGAAGCGGAAAGCCTGATTCATTTCCAAAAGAAGTGGGGGCTAGATATGGATCGTGACTTTATGGAGAGCTTTAATCGGCTGGGTCACCAACGGCACCAACTTTTCCTATTGCCGCTGCTGCGACGGTTAATGGCTGGCCGTCGTGTAACTTGGCTAGAGAACCTGGCCATTCGCTTAGAGCAATGGTTGAGTGAGTACATTGCCCACCGTTATCAGCAAAAGTCTAGCTAGGGAATCGGCGGCAGGGGCAGGGATCTGTTGCTGCGAAAAATGGTAATTTGGGGCCCATGGACAGGCCATGGCTAAAAGCGTTAGATGGCAACAGCCGCTACGGGTCCCAAGCCATCGGTCAGCCGGTCGAGCATGCATTCCCAACGTCAGCCAAGGCTAAAGCCCCATGCTAAACCGATACAGATATTTTATCAGCACCTGCAAAACTTCTTGCGCCTGGACGGGCCTATGGATAAACCCTGAGGCCCCTGCGATTCGGGCGCGTACCCGATCCACAATGTTGTCATTATCTAGCACAATAACCAGGGGGGTGACGGCGAATTCAGGGAGCCGTCGAATCTGCTTACAGAGCTCATAGCTGTTGATGATAGGCATGGCTAGATCGATAAAAATCAGCTGGGGTTGAAGCTCTAACAACTGTGAAAGGTCTTGTAATGAGTCTGAAATGCGAACACAGCCATACCCCGCTCTCTGAATCATCTCTACCCCAGGTTGATCCTGGGTGGGCGCATCATCCACATACACCACCCTGGGGGTGCCAGCCTGGGGTTGGCTAGGAAAAATCTCCTGAAGCTTTGAAGGTGTGCCAGGTGGCGAGCGATGAGGTCGCAGTTCGGCCTCCGTAGAGAGAATCGTTAGTAGAAGTTTAATTCTTTGGCACAGATGCCTGAAAGACAGCGGTTTTCGGACATAGGTATCAAAGCCTGCCCGCAGAAGTTGCGGTCCACCTATGGCGGAGTCGGCCATGGCAATGACCGGACAGTGCTTGGTGGCCTTAGCTGTTTTGAGGATTTCAATCATCTGCCAGCCATTAACCCCGGCCATGGCCATATCGATCAAAATCAGATCGGGCAGTGCCGAGATAGCCGCTAGCAACCCTTCATCACCTCGATGGGTTGTCACTACGTCATAGCCATCTTGCTCCAGGGCCTGCTGGAGTAAGTGACAACTCTGACTGTCGCTGCTCACAAGTAAAAGCTTAGCCATAGGAAAGGTTTTCTAACCCCTTGCAAGTCTAGAAATACTTATTTTTTGGCGTGGCGGAGCCTCGGGATGGTGCCATCGGAAAAAGCCTGATTAACTGCATTTCAATCGATCGCCCCATCTAAGCATGTGCTCGAAAAACAATATTGTTGACAGACGACCCTAGCCTGCCGTCCGTGGGAAAATGGATGGCACAGCCGACGAAATCGGGGCCTGAGGAACGTGGATAACGAGTAGATTCTTAACCCAAAATGGCCCTATTGTTTAATCCAGGGCCGGTGCTAGATGCTTGTCCCGTGGGTGAAGTAGCCCTAAGAATTGCCGTCATAATACTGGCTTCTACGATTAAAATCTACCACTGCATTATTGGGTGATCGCCCCCCCAGAGACCACAATGGAAGGGCTCTTGGCTGGGGCCTAGGAACGGCAAAAATTAAGAAGCAAGCCGATTTGGTCGCTAGGGGTAGGCAAGGTTTCACAATGGAAAGTAGCTGCGGTGCCGCCGAGTTGAACTCGGTGCATGTGATTTTTTCTTATAAAAACGTTGTTATTGGAACGTTTTGTAACTATGTCTACAATTAATTCCAGTAATCAACATGAATTTAAGCCAGGGGCTTTTGAGATTGTTGCGATCGCAACCTCAGCCGGAGGCCTCAACGCCCTCAGTACCGTTCTAGGGGGCCTACCCGCCGACTTTCCCACCGCCATCGTCGTCGTCCAACACCTAGCCCCCCACCATCGCTCCCACATGGCCAATATCCTCAGCCGCCGCACATGCCTAACCGTCAAATCCGCCGAGGCGGGCGATCGTCTGCAAGCGGGCACCGTCTACCTCGCCCCGCCCAATCGACATTTACTAGTCAATCCAGACCACACCCTAGCCCTAACCCAAACCGAACTGGTCAACTTTGTGCGCCCGGCCGCAGACCTGCTATTTAACTCCGTCGCC
>CALHGI010000607.1 GCA_938029995.1 uncultured cyanobacterium
GTAGTTACCTTATTACCGTTACCAATTGATTAGAATGAACCGCTCTAGAAAAAGCACTCTGCCAGAACTTTATAGATTGAATCATCACAAAAATTCGTAACGCCACTTTAACCTAATAAATTCAATAAAACTTACCTTTCATTACACTTCCCAAATGGGATTAAGAAAATAGCAGCAGGTCTAAATATTTTGATAAGTGGAAAACCTTAATTATTAATGATTCATAAATAGCATAAACGGGAAGGGGATTTAAATCCTCTTCCCGCCTATAAAATCTAGATAGTGGGCATTCACCCTTGGCTATTCTAGCCAGAATTTTAGGATTAAAATTCTGACTTACACCTTCTTCAGCCAGCTAAACATTGCCCGCAAGTCCTTACCAACTTCTTCGATCGGGTGCTCAGCTTCACGACGACGAATGGCATTAAACCCTGCGTTTCCAGACTGACTTTCTAGAACAAATTCACGGGCAAACTGACCAGTTTGGATCTCCTTGAGAATCTGCTTCATTTCTTTCTTAGTGTCCTCAGTAATGATCCGTGGACCCCGAGTGTAGTCACCGTACTCAGCTGTATTGGAAATGCTATGGCGCATATTGGCCAAGCCACCTTCAACCACCAGATCAACAATTAGTTTCACTTCATGGAGACACTCAAAATAAGCCAACTCTGGTTGATATCCAGCTTCAATCAGGGTTTCAAAACCAGCCTTAATCAGTTCGCTAAGGCCACCGCACAGAACCACCTGCTCACCAAATAGATCCGTTTCTGTCTCTTCCCGGAAAGTGGTTTCTAAAATACCAGCGCGGGTACCGCCAATGCCTTTGGCATAGGCCATGGCCATGTCACGAGCCTTACCAGAAGCATCCTGGTAAACGGCAAACAGGGCAGGTACACCTTGACCTTGTTCGTAGGTGCGACGGACTAAATGGCCAGGTCCCTTGGGGGCAATCATCACCACATCCACATCGGCGGGGGGAACGATCTGGGCAAAGTTGATGTTAAAACCGTGGGCAAATGCCAGCACATTGCCAGCCGACAGGTTAGGAGCAATGCTTTCTTTGTAGACGGTCTTCTGGACCTCGTCAGGCAGCAAAATCATGATCATGTCAGCGGCGGCGGCGGCTTCTGCCACAGGCTTAACGGCTAGACCTTCTGCTTCTGCTTTTGCAGTAGAACGGCTGCCTTCGTAAAGACCCACAACGACGTTGACGCCGCTGTCCTTAAGGTTAAGGGCATGGGCGTGCCCCTGGGAACCATAGCCAATGATGGCAACGGTTTTACCATTGAGTAAATCTAGATTTGCGTCGCTGTCGTAATACATCTGGGCCATTATTCAGAGCTCTCCTTGATTGGTGGCTGTAGGTAGCCAAACTAAATGCCCGATCCAGCGCCGACTGAAGCAATCAACGAATACACCCGTCGATTGCACATCAGATTAGTTCAGTCATTCAAGGCTTTCAGAGATATCCATTGCCCTAACTAACCTGACAAGTGTTATTCCATCTGGACCGGTTGTGCAGCCTTTCATCCTACCAAACCATTGCCAATGTAAGTATTCATACACATGAGTCTTTAGGTCTTTGCCATACCTAAAGGGGACTAAGAACCTGCTGTAGCTCCCGTAACTTGGCCAGGATTTAAATCTAAAAAACCTGGTTGACTTTATACATCAAAGCCAACCAGGTTAAAACGTAACTAAAAAATCGCCGTTGCGGCCCTAGGGAATGAACCGATCTGGAAATACAAGGCCATGCCCGCATTTCGCAAATTAAATCATCCCAAGGGGTGAAGTTCCCCAACGTCTATGGGGTGTTGATCACCCCCTATGCCATTAAACGACGGCGCACCATCATGCCACTGAGGGCAACGAGACCTAACAAAGCACCGGGTTCAGGGGTTTGGGCTGTATCTGTACCTTCTTCAAAGTCAAAGGCCTGATCGCTAAAGCGGAAGGAATAATTATCAGTCTCAAAACCGCCACCACCGTCCTGAGTAATCTTAATCCGATTAAACAGCCCATCTTCTTTGTTGGCATAGAAGTGCAAGTAGCCGTTGTACTCGTTATTGTGATGGGCGGCTTGCGTGGGAAGCTTAGAGTCACTTGAACCAAAGACATTGTTGTAGTCAAACAGGCCTAGGCTAGTTTCAACGCCCTGTTCGTCAACCTGCAAAAACTCAAACTTGTTCTCGGGGCTCAAAGCTCCCCAGTTCATGCCGAAGTAGTTGAGATTGTCAGCCAGATCAACCGTGACCGAATTACCCTGAAAAACGGCCAAATAGTCAGAAGTATTTTTCTCGGCATTAGCTCCCGTAGGTGCCCATACGTTGCTTTTAATGTTGGTATTGTTGACGCCTAGGGCCTTCTCAAAACCAAATACCACGGACTCATCGCCGAAGGTATAAGCATTTGATTGACCGGACAAAGCCTTTCGCTGACTAGGGTCGTTAAAGTCAATATTGACAATACCGTCGTTGTAGAAGAAGTCAGAATATGCCCCCAGGGAACCATCCACGTTATCGGCCAGGTTGATTCCCTTTGTCACCTTAGCCGTGATGCCATCAATGGTGAACTCACTGTAAACGGGCAAAGATTCATCATCAAAATCGTTTGCTTGAGCCAGGGGGGAAACCGCCAGGGGCGCTGCGATGGCAAC
>CALHGI010000608.1 GCA_938029995.1 uncultured cyanobacterium
TAGCCCAGGGGGACTTATCCCAAACCGCACCGGTCATGACTGAAGATGAAGTGGGTACACTGGCCACCACATTCAACCAAATGGCCGGACAGTTACGAACATCCTTTGAAACCCTGGAACATCGAGTGGCCCAACGAACGACAGAATTAGCCGAAGCTAAAGAACAGGCCGATGCGGCGAACCAGGCCAAGAGTGAGTTTTTGGCGAACATGAGCCATGAGCTGCGCACACCGCTAAATGGCATCATGGGCTATGCCCAAGTCCTAAAACGGACTCAAACGTTAGGCAATCAAGAACGCAATGGAATCAACATTATTTATCAATGTGGATCTCATTTACTCACGTTAATTAACGATATTTTGGACCTCGCCAAAATTGAGGCGCGTAAACTAGAGCTTGTACCCACGGCGGTACATTTACCGTCCATGTTGCAAAGTACGGTAGAAATGTGCGAAATGCGGGCAACGCAAAAGGAGATCGCGTTTGTTTATCAGCCGAGTTCCCGTTTGCCCAAGGGGGTTGCCATCGATGCCAAGTGCCTGCGCCAGGTATTGATTAATCTCCTGGGCAACGCGATTAAATTTACCGACAGCGGCACCGTTACCCTACGGGTTGATGTCCTAGACCAGTCGGAAACCCATGCTAACCTGTTCTTTCAAGTGATCGACACTGGGGTAGGCATTGCCGAGGCCGACTGCGCCAGGCTATTTGAAGCGTTTGAGCAGGTTGGAAATCATAAAAAACAGGCCGAAGGGACCGGTCTAGGGCTCGCCATTAGCCAACGCATTGTACAACTCATGGGCAGCCGCATTCAGCTTCAAAGTCGCTTGGGCGAAGGCAGCGAGTTCTTTTTTACCATCAAAGTCCCTCGGGTGGACGATTGGGTAAAACAACAAGACCTATCGGATTGCGATCGCATCATTGGCTATAAACCCTCCCCCACTGACACTCCTTCCCCAGCGGGCACAAACTCCCCCCATCAGACTCGTTACACTATTTTAGTCATCGATGATCGTTGGGAAAATCAAGCAGTGCTCACCAGCCTCCTAGAACCTTTAGGTTTCCACATCATTAAGGCCACCCATGGGCAAGAGGGTTGGCAGCAGCTCCAATCGACATCCCCCGATCTAGTAATTACCGATTTGGCCATGCCGGTGATGGATGGCTTTGAATTTTTGCAGCACGTCCGCAGCAGTGACACCCTGCAACATACTAAAGTAATTGTCTCCTCCGCATCGGTAACCCAACTCGATCAGCAAATGGCATTGGATGCCGGGGGGGATGATTTTTTGGCCAAACCTGTGGATACTAGAAAACTGCTACAGCTACTAGCCACCCATTTGAACCTGGAATGGATTTACACCCAGGAGGACAGCGAGCCCCCATTACCCAAACTCCAATCCAACGAATTGATCCTGCCCCCGCAAACTGTTTTAGAACGTCTATTGGCACCAGCCCAGATCGGTGATCTAAAACAGCTGTGTGAGCAACTGGATCAACTGGTGAGCACAGAGGCAAGCTACCACACCTTTGTTAAACCCATTCGACAATTGGCTAAGGAGTATAAGGCGGAAGAAATTGAGGAATTACTTGAACAGTACCTAGGCCAGGAAATCAACCATGCAAACTAAACCGACTATCTTAGTGGTTGACGACATGCCCAACAACCTAGACGTTGTTAGGGAGACTCTCACCACCCAGGGCTATACAGCAACCACGGCCATCAGCGGTGAGCGCGCCTTAAAACGGCTGCAAAAGCATGTGCCTGACCTTATTTTGCTAGACGTGCAAATGCCGGGAATTGATGGCTTCGAAACCTGCCGCCAAATCAAAAACCATCCACAGTGGAAGACCATACCCATTATTTTCTTGACCGCACTGACCGATACAGACAGCATTTTCAAAGGGTTTTCCCTTGGGGCTGTGGACTATATCAGTAAGCCCTTTCAAGCAGCAGAACTGTTAGCCAGGGTCCATACCCACCTACAATTACGGTCCTTAAGCAAAGACTTAGAACAAACCTTAAGTGGGTTAAAAGCTACCCAGGCCCAGCTGATCCAGTCCGAAAAGATGTCCTCCTTAGGCAAGATGGTGGCTGGAATTGCCCATGAGATCAACAATCCCATCGGTTTTATTATCGGCAACCTTGAGCACCTAGGGGGCTATTTCGAAGACTTGAAGGGGTTGTTGGAACTTTATCAACAGGAATATCCCCAGCCCCAGCCCTCCATTCAAGCCAGCCAGGAAAACATCGATCTAGATTTTCTCATGCAAGATGTGACTAAAATTCTACGCTCCATGGATGGGGGTAGCGATCGCATCCAGCAAATTGTGCTAAGTTTGCGAAACTTTTCCCATTTAGATGAGGCATCATGCAAAGTTGCCGACATTCACAATGGCATTGATAGCACCCTATCGATTGTGCAACATCGACTGGGTGCAACAGACCAGTCTCCCCCCATCAACATTATCCGGAACTATGGCCCCTTACCCTCCATTCGGTGCTATCCAAAACAGCTGAACCAAGTATTCTTGAATATCATTAACAACGCCATTGATGCCATTCGAGAAGATCCAGAGCCAAGGGAAACGCCCGAAATTTGCATTCACACAGACGTCATAGAAAATCAACAGATTTGGATATCCATCACCAATAACGGTCAGTCAATAACTGCAGCCGACAAAAAGCGAATTTTTGATCCATTTTTTACCACTAAACCCATTGGCAGCGGCATCGGCTTAGGTCTTTTTGCCAGCTATTCCATTATTCAAAAACATGGTGGAACCCTAACCGTATCTTCCCAACCCCAAAACGCCACTACGTTCGAAATTACCCTACCCTACTAAGCCACCGCATCAATCCACCAAGGAACCAGGCTGTTTCTCCTCACGCA
>CALHGI010000609.1 GCA_938029995.1 uncultured cyanobacterium
CGGAGTCAGGTGAGGGGTTAGGCCGCGTCCGTGGGTTCAAATTTGACGTGGTCAGCGGCAAACTCCAGTCCCTAGTGATCGCATCCATGGGGTTACCCCAAATTCCAGACCAGGTTATTAGTTCCTACGAACTCCCCGTCGAGGAAATTGTCAGTACTGGCCCCGACCGCATCATCGTATTCGAAGGTTCAGAGGAAAAACTGCAACAAATTAGCGTTGGACTGTTGGAAAGGCTAGGCCTAGGCTCAGCCCCTTGGGAACGGGAAGATGACGGCTATATCATGCCCACGTCCGCCAGCAATCAGCTCCCATCAGGCGTTAAACAACAAGCTCCACCACCACGCCGTGAGGTTGCGCCGCCCCAACGACTTGAACTTGAACAACCCGTTCGTCCGCCAGTAGAAGAACCCATGCCTGAAGCGGAACCCTATGAAGCCCAACCCCTCAACATTCCTCAAAAGAAAAAAGTGATGGAATACGAAGAGGAAGACTTCTAATCCTGTGTCAGGATGGATGTTCTCATCCTTGCATCAGTCGATAGCCTTCACCGATCTCCGGTATACATGACATCGGCTCCTAGGTCACTTAGTCGTTTTGTGCTCAGTAGTTTGCCGTGGCTGTTCTTCCTATTCCCCTCAACAAATTATTTGTCATGGGTTTGCCGGTACATAGCAGTACCGATTATGTCAGCTGGCTGATTGAAACCATGCGTTCCGGTAAGGGTGGCCATGTCATCACCCTGAACGCCGAAATGTGTGTCCAAGCTGAAAGCAATCCCGAGCTGCACAAAATTATTCAGAACGCCACCCTGGTCATTCCTGATGGTGCTGGCGTAGAACTTTACTTTCAATGGATACAGCGGCGTCACCTGAAACGGTATCCAGGGATTGAGTTCGCAGTAGATGTTTTAAAACAGCTCCTGCCTACAGAACCCGTGGTTTTCTATGGCGGAGCGCCTGACTTAGCGCAGAAGGCTGCTGAGCATTGGCAGCAACAATGCCCAGATTTAAAGGTTGCGATCGCACAGCACGGCTATCTCTCAGACAGCGAACAACTAGACTTTCAAAGCCAGCTCCAAACATTACAGCCCAGCATTATCTTTGTGGGCCTAGGCGTTCCCCGCCAAGAACTCTGGATTGCAGCCCACCAGCACCTATGCCCTAATGCCATGTGGATCGGTGTCGGCGGTAGCTTTGACATTTGGGCTGGGACAAAACAGCGAGCGCCCCACTGGATGTGTAACAACAATTTGGAATGGCTCTATCGCCTCTACCAAGAACCCTGGCGCTGGCGACGGATGTTGGCCCTACCAAAGTTTGTCTTCCGCTCCATTGGCTATGACCTAGGTTGGCGTCCTTAAATGGATACAACCCTGACGAGATTGAGGCCACAAAAACTATCCAGCTGGCCAACAGCCAAGCCCAGGCTGCGTTCCAGCAAGAGGACGCCCATGGAGTAGCCCATAGGGTGACAGGCTAAATCCCGCTAAACCTCAGCAATGCCCCAAAAAATTCTATGAAAATTTGTCAAGGTACTGGACATTCATCACATTACCTATATCCTTGTACCAAGATAAAATACTTGCCCCTAGAGCACACTGTCCTACATGACCTCTACCGTGACCCCCACTAAAACCCAGTACCCTCGTCGTCCACAGGTTAACGCCACTCGTACTGGAAGGGTTCAAACAGGGACAGCGTCAGTATCCTCATCCCCCCAGCAACCGGAAGCTAAATCCCCCAGCAGACCCACACTGGTCACACTCGCTGAGGTGAACAAAACCTATGACAACGGCAGCCAAGCCCTTAGAAATCTAAACCTTCAGGTCAACAAAGGCGACTTCCTATTTGTCACCGGTCCCTCAGGTGCAGGGAAATCAACTCTACTCAAATTACTATATGGCCAAGAGCGGGCCACATCAGGCGACATTATCGTCGATGGACAAAACCTCTCTAAGCTCCGGGGTAATCGTTTAGCCATGCTACGGCGGCGCATCGGCATTGTTTTTCAAGATTACAAGCTCATTCCCCGACGCACTGTTGCCGAAAATGTATCTTTTGTTCTCTGGGCCCAAGGATTCAGTCGAAAAGAAATCAATCGACGCCTACGCCCCACCTTGCGGATGGTGGGCCTACAGCATAAAGCCAGCTGTTTTCCAGATCAGCTTTCAGGAGGCGAGCAGCAACGCGTCAGCATTGCCCGGGCAGTTGTTAGCACCCCACCGCTCCTACTGGCCGACGAACCCACTGGGAATCTAGATGGGGACAATTCACGGCAAGTGATCAAAATTTTAGAAAAGCTCAACGCCATGGGGATTACGGTCCTTGTGACCACCCACGATGAACAGTTAGTGCGGGCATCAAATCATCCCGTCGTCCAAATTCAAGATGGACGCTTAACCTACGTCAGACGCTAAACCGCTCTAAAGTTAAGGTGGTTTCTCAGCACCGTAGCCTCAAAATCACAGATCCAGTCCACCAAAGCGCTGTCAATCTGGGGTCGTTCTTGAGGCAGCGAGCGTTTGACTAACAGTGCTATATAACGACTTTGGCAACCAACAACAATAATATTGCCGACCTTCGTACGAATCATTCCATGATCTAAGGCGGGCAGCTCCATGACGGACGCCACTAAATGCTGTAGCCCTAAAGACTGAAAAACCAACTGCACCCATTCGGTATCTGGATGCTGGGACGTGATGAAAGAATCACACGGCAACCCCATGGCATCGAATACAGCTACTCCTAATATTTGATCAATATTCAGCACACTCACCGCTGCTAATGGCTGTGGATTAGAAATAGACACTAAAATGCGCAGAATTTTAACGTGCAGCCAGATTAGCAGATTTTAGCTTCCACACTAAACTGGACACTAGGTTAGTTAAAACATGGGCCACGACAGGGACCAGTAGATTCTGAGTAGCCAGGGCACTGTAGCCCAGCAAGCCGCCCACACAGGTAGCCCACAGCATATAAGGCCATTGCCGCAGGTCACT
>CALHGI010000610.1 GCA_938029995.1 uncultured cyanobacterium
CATTGGTTCTATTTTTATTGTCACCCTAGTCATGGGTGAGTTTGTTACGGTTCGTTTGATGGGGGGCGGGCAGGCGGCCTCCATTGGCAAGCTAATTCAGACTCAAATTGGCAGTTTGCAATATCCCCTAGCCGCAGCCAATGCCATGGTGTTGCTATCGGTGACGCTACTGGTGGTAATTTCGATTTTACGCTTGGTGGATATTCGGAAAGAACTATGAAAAAACGTCCCCTCTCCTTCTATCTCCTGGCTGCTTTTTTCGGGCTATTTGTTATCTTCCTCTATGGCCCGATGATCACCATTTTTATTTTGTCGTTGCAGGGGCCGGAGGGCACCCTAACCTTTCCCGTGCGGGGCTTTAGTTTTTACTGGCTGGGGCAGGTCTTCCAGGAGCAACGGGTGGGAAACTTTGTGGAGCCGTTTTTGCGTTCCCTGGCCCTAGGGGGCATCGTTACCGCGTTGGTGGCCACCATGTCCGTTTCCGCCGCCATGGCATTTCGACAACGGTTTAAGGGGGCAACGGTGCTGTTCTACCTGAGCATTGCCAGCCTCATTGTGCCCAGCATTTTGATTTCCCTGGGGTTGGGGGTGATGTTCCAGGTGATGAAATGGCCCACCAAGTGGTATAGCTCTGGTTTGGGGGCCCATCTCACCTGGACCCTACCCATTGCCTTTTTGATTATGCTGGGTATTTTCAATCGGTTTAATCCGTCCTATGAGGAAGCAGCTCGGGATTTGGGGGCCAGTGATACGAGTACGTTTTGGGAGATTGTGTTGCCGTTGATTGCGCCGAGTTTAGTGGGGGTGAGCCTACTAACGTTTACCCTGTCCTACGATGAGTTTACCCGCACGTCCCTGGTGTCTGGGCAGTACAACACCTTGCCCCTAGAAATTTTTGGCATGACCACCAATGTCACATCCCCTGCCCTCTATGCCTTGGGGACATTGACCACATTGTTTTCCTTTAGCCTTATTATCGTTGCCTACGTTCTCAACCGGCGGTTATCAAAGCAGCGTTTGTTAAAGTAAGGTTTGCGCTGAAACGCGATTAGTTTGTCGGGTCGGTACACTCCCCTGACTCTTTTTTATCCCCTTAAGGGCCAGCGGAATCTCTGAATGCCTTTAGTGGCAATAGCTATGGGGGGCAGTGCACCGTCGAATACAGTCGGCGGTGCGCCATAACATCCAATTGAGCCGACTTCGCCCAGCCCTCTATTTTTCGCTTTGAGGACTATGGAGTTGATTAATTTGTCTGTCCTAAGCCCCCGACACCAAAACACCACCGGCAACAATTAACCCAGCCCCGACCAGCAACTGCAATGGGTTGACGGCTCGCCATTCCGCAAAGACGACTAGGGCAATTCCCGAGGTTATCAACGTATTCATGTTGTACAGTGGCACCAGCTTTGCTAAGGGGGCCTGATATTTAATCAAGCCTAAAACAACGCAGCCGGTGCCCAACCCCCAAAAGAGTCCTTGCATGGAGGACGATGCGATCGCAACCAGGGAGGGGCTATTACCGGGCAGCAGCCCATTAAACAGCACACCGGTCATACTAACGGCAATGCCAATAACAAATAAATGTCCCCCCACGGTCATGCCAGCATTGGTACTGCTTTTAGCAAATACGCTGGAAATGCCATAGAACAAAGCCGGGAGAAGTCCCCCAACGATTAACCCCACAAAGTTTGATGCCATCCTGACTGACCACGTGATAAATTACCCGCCCAGTATATGGGGTATTCAGGATGGTGAACGGTATCTAGCCCCTAGGATAGATGTCCTGTTTTCACATAGATCAAACAGCCTTCCTCACTAAAGGGGGTATGGACACT
Source organism: uncultured cyanobacterium (assembly GCA_938029995.1). GTDB lineage: Bacteria > Cyanobacteriota > Cyanobacteriia > Phormidesmidales > Phormidesmidaceae > Leptothoe. Next base: position 1,836 of record CALHGI010000610.1, read on the forward strand.
GTCCGGGGGGTTCCTTAGCCAGGTCCCCTCCGGATAGACCCCCTGTTCATCGGCAAAGGTACCTGCCAACACAAAAATCTCTTCACCGCCCCAATGGCGATGTTGTTGAAACTGGGTGCCAGGGGCCCACTTTACCAGGGCGACCTGCTCAGTGCCGTAGGCATGGAGCGGCAACACCTGCAACCCAGGCACTAATCCAGGGGCCCAGTCTGCCTGGGTGGTGTCGATGGTCACCTGGCGCTGATCCTTGGGGTCCATTTGTCGCAGTTTTACCAAAATAGTTGCCCCGTCTTTACTGTGGGGGGTGTGGCTAGAGCCCACCGGGTTGCGCACATAGGTGCCGGGGCCAAAGTCTCCATGCTCATCGGAAAAGATCCCCGCTAGGACAACAAACTCTTCCCCACCACCGTGGGTGTGGGCCGAGAAGTAGCTGCCAGGGGCATAGCGAACAACGGAAGTGGCGCGGGCGACTTCTTCACCATCGCGTTCGATCATGCGCCGTTGGACGCCTGCCATGGGGGAGTCGACCCAGGGTAGGTCTACAGTGTGGACAACGGCGCGTTCTGTTAAGTCAGCATTGATTTTCATGGTTAGGAACCGTTAAAAAATAACTTCGTAATTTGAGCTTGATGCTCTGGACTGTTCGCAGAAATCGATCCAGAACACCGATAATCGTCACCGCCGTAGCCCCAACTTAATGAAGGAACAACCCAGTACGCTGGGTTCTAGGGCGGCGTACCGGCCCTAGCCATGGGGGTTTGGGGAACACGGAGGGACTCCAAGCAACATCTTGAAGCACTCCACCAACAATCTACGCTACCTGAATGGTCGGCGTTGCTGATCCTCGGGATGATTTGATCTGCGAAATTCGGATGTATCGCGTCATTTCCAGATCGGTTCATCCCCTAAATCAGCAACGGCGAATTTCTCTTTAAAACTATAAGCTTCATGTCTAACAAGCCCTTAGCTATAGGGGATGAATTTAAGCTGGGAAATCCTGGCCAGGTGGAGACTAGATGAGAGAGATAAAGAGTCAGAATCCAGAAACTTAGCAAGGCAATAAATTCTGACTCCTGTGGAATTCGACTCTTTACCGCCTTATCCTAAATCTTAGCCTTGAGGCACCATTAACCCATGCAGAAGAAGTTAAGCTTATTCCCATCAGGATCACGGAAATAGCCCGCATAAAAACTCAATGTTTGATTAGTGCGCGGACCGGGGGTGCCTTCATCCGTAGCGCCCAGTTCCAAGGCTTTGGCGTGTAAACGGTCAACCTCGTCAGGGTTGCTAGCCCCCAAGGACACCATGGAACCATTGCCGACGCTGGCGGGTTGGCCATTGGCGGGCTGGGCAATACCAAAAAATGGGGTACCTCCGGCACCGGCATAGAGCGTTACGCGGTCTACGGCAACAGCCTGCTTTCCGCCTATTTCCGCTAGCAGGGCATCATAAAATGCGGTTGACTTGGCAAGATCGTTGGTGCCAACCAAAGTGTAAGCAATCATGGTTAATGGTCTCTTTTTGATTAGGTTTGGGGAAATTTAGCTGCGAGTAACGGATAAACAACTTGCTCAAAGGTGGCGATGCTATTTGCTGAAGCGCGGGCCAGCAACTGCGCTCCTTGGAGCATGGCTATCAAGCCTTTTGCTTCTTGTTCAACCGAGGGTTTACAGTCCCAAACGTTGGCATCACACCCTTGCTGCAGCAGTGTGGCTAGCCAGGCTTCGGTTTCACGAAAAAAGACTTGAATCTCATCGTGGATGGATTGGGGGAGAACGGCAAAATCTGCTGCCAGCATGGCACATAGACAGATTTGTTCATTTTTTAGTCCGTCCCGGTAGAGATTGGCAAATTGGATGAGTTGTTGGTCCAGACTAAGGTTGGATTGGGCGATGCGATCGCAAGCCCTGACCATGCCTTCTCGATATCGCTTCACCAGTTCTTGCACCAGCTCATCCTTGGAGGGAAAGTGATAGTGAATACT
>CALHGI010000611.1 GCA_938029995.1 uncultured cyanobacterium
GGGCGATCGGCAGTCAATAGGATTAAGGGAATATGGCTTTCTTTCGCTTCAATTACCGCCGGGAAAAAATTAGCCCCGGCGGTGCCTGAGGTACACACGAGGACAACGGGCAGATGGGAACGCTTGGCACAACCTAATGCAAAGAAAGCGGCGGATCGCTCGTCTAGGATGGGTATGGCCTCTATGGTTGGGTGTCTGGCCAGGGCTACAGTGAGGGGGGTGGAGCGAGAGCCAGGGCAGACGACGGCGGTGGTTAACCCCAGTCGAGCCAGGGTCTCTACCATGACCGATGCCCAGAGGGTATTGGTATTGCGATAGTCCAGTGTGTTCACACTAAAGCCCCTAGCAATGCCTGTAGCTTGAGTTTTATTTCCGCTAACTCGCTACGGGGGTCCGACTGGGCCACAATGCCCGCCCCGGCAAATAGCCTGGCCTGACGGCCATCAATGAGGGCAGAGCGAATGCCAACAATGAATTCACTATTGCCGTTGGCATCCATCCATCCAATGGGGGCGGCGTAGAGTTCCCGATCAAAGGATTCTGTTACCCTCAGGAGTTGGCTGGCGGTGGGCCTGGGGAGACCGGCTACCGCTGGTGTGGGATGCAGGATTTTGACTAACCTTAGGGGCGTGAGGCTATGGGGTAATTCGGCTTGAATGGGGGTGTGTAAATGTTGAATATTGGCTAGTCGGAGTAACTGGGGGAAATCCGCATATTTGGGCGTGAGCCCTAGCTGGATAAGTTGTTCTACGATAAATTCGACAACAACTTGATGTTCGTAGCGTTCTTTGGAATTGTTTAGTAACTGTTCCGCAATTAGCTGATCGGCGTTGGCTGTTTTTCCTCGGGGGGCAGAACCAGCCAGGGCATCGGTGGTGAGCTGTTTACCATGGCCTGAGGCGTTAATGCTCAGCAAGCGTTCTGGGCTGGCCCCCATAAAAACCGGTCCTTGGCCATTGCTCAATGAAAAGACGTAGCAGTCGCTGTAAACTGTGCCCAAAGCTTTGAGGGATGCGGGGATATTAAAGGGACGGGCGGATAGGACATCTAGGGCATCGGCAAGCACCACTTTGTGTAGATCGGCTCCCTGGAGTGTTGGTAGTACATGGCTGACCATTTGTTCAAAATTGCCAACGTCCCTAACAACTTTTGGGGCCTGACTAATGGGAGAGAGTGGTGTACTGGGACTTCGCGCCGCTTTTTTGGCTACGGTTTCTAAGGCTTGAATCTGTTGTCTGATGTCGTCGACAATGCGGGTAATGTTAACGGCATCATCAATCAAATAGTTTAAGCTGACGGTAGTTTGGCCATCGCGTTGAAGAATTTGTAGCTGGGGTACGAATACTTGGGCCGCATCGAATAGGCCAGCGGCTTGATCAAAAAAAGTAAACCCACATAGAAAGTAGGGTTTAATGGTGATCCCGCTCTGATGGGATACTAGAATGCGACGTTTCCAAACATCGACAAACTGTTGCATGCGCTCAAAACGGTTGGGGCCCGCAGCCCGCTGAGCGATGGTTATGCCTAGACCTAAAAGGGTGTATTTTGCAGTTGAATAGTAGAAATGGATGGGATAGGTATCTTCTAATGCCTGTAGGGCTAGCCAAGGTTCAATGGAACTGATGGGGATGGTGAGATTGGCTAACTTTGCATGCTGATCGTAGGTTGCCTGTCGCTGGCAATCTGATAAAAAGTCATAGATTTCTTTACACCGTTTGAATAGGGCAGACTGATAGGGGGCAACGGTCATAAATCGGGCTTAAACAAAGGTTTTGAATAGGAAATATTTCTACAGGTAACATACTTTTAGGTGCTTGAGCCAGTGGTTTAAGTTGCATGTAAAGAGTCGTGAATCCTTGGATGGAATGCTAGCCAATCGTTAGGTTTAATGCTTTATGCCCAGGGCTTTTTACCCCATCCATCATTCGGGCATTGGAGGCTATCTCAGTCGATGTTGCCATTGCCTCTCTTCTGGACATATGCATTCGACGACTATGGATAACAGCTTGGTGGTCTGGGGTCGTGTGCCCTGGTGCCGAGGGTGGTTAAATGAACTCTTGTAATTCCTTGAGTAGCCGTTGGTAAATCTGGGTCTGGGCCTGATTCAGAATTTCTTTGGCGTCCTGGCGCTTTTGTAGGCTATAGAAAAGTGCTAGATCTTTTAGTTGGGCTGGGTTGGGCATAACGCCTCGATCAAAATTAGGATAGTTTGTGGTGCTATCCATTTGGCCATTGGCTGAGCCTAAGGTGGTGGCAAGCTTTTGGTGATGTAGGGCTAGTTTTTCATTGCTCCCCACTCGAATGGGGGTGGAGACAATTTTGACTACCACGTAGTCGTGGGGGCAGGGTTGGCTGTCGCCTGCTGGTGTTGGGGATTTGACCTGTAGCTTGTGCAGCTTATAGTTTGAGGCGTTTATGGGTTCTTTGAAAAAGACGTAAGCTCCGTAGCGTAAGCGGGTTTCTCCTTCCCCACCGTCGCCGTAGAGGTCGAGGTTGCTAAAGAAGATGCGTCGCTTTTCCTTTCTGACGGTGTTGATTTTCTCCATGACATTTAAGGCGACACCGCCAAAGGGTAGGAGGGAGCTTAGAACTATACCGAAGGTATTTTTAATGGTGTTGAGGCCCTTGGCAATGTCTTGGTTGAGGCTGATATCTCCGGGTAGCTCCATCACTTCCACCTCTAGGTGGACCCGGTCCAATTTAGAATACTTTTCCTGGGCGTAGATGTATTCACACAGCAGGTTATCCCTGACCTGTCCTGCTGGGACGTCGTTCTCAAAAAAGTTAATGGCTTCTACGATGGCATCATTGCCATATTTGAGTCGCGATCGCACCAGTAAATCATTGTCACTTTTACTGTCGTACTGCCCAGTAATTAATAGGCTCTCCAACGTTACCAAAAACGAATCCCCCCCATTGGCCAGCTGTGGTTCATCCTTTGCGGGGGTAAGGTCCGCTGGTCG
>CALHGI010000612.1 GCA_938029995.1 uncultured cyanobacterium
ATGGTGGGATCGATGTCTAACCTGAGGCGTTGGATGCGCAAGGGTTTAAGGGTGAGAAAAATGACCGTTTGGGGAGCATGAATATCGCTCGTCATCCACTGATAGGGCTTATCCATTGGGGTTAACTGGCCTAAGGTAATGCCCAGGTTGAGGGAGGTTAAGTAGATGCCCCGACGGTTCCATACCTGTAGCTGGGTGCCGGTGTTCTGGCTGTGGCCGACAATGGCTAGGTGCCCTCCGTCAATGGCTAGGACCTGTGTTAGTTGAATATCTGGGCATAGGGGCCGTTTAAGAGAACTGCTGTTGGTGTCAGCTGTATCCGTGGGGGGATGTTGATCCGTATCTTTAGGCTGCTGCAATGGCAGGATAGTCAACTGGTTGCTTTGGAGGGTGATGGTGACGGCCCAACGTTGGCGCGGTTCAATGTCTACCATGGCGGCGGCGGGCCAAGTGGTGAGTGGCGTTAGTAATTCGGGGCTTGGGCCAGACCAGAGGCTGTGTTCGGTGCTGACGATGAGGCCGGTTGGGGTTGGATAGAGGCCTTGCACCGGTCCGTCTAAAGCCTGATGGCAGTAGCGGAATGATTGTTGTTGTAGCAGGGCCAGTTGGGGCCCGTAGGCGATTAAGGTCTGGCACTCGTTGGTCGATGTCTCCTGCGAAGATGGGGAGAATTCTTTGAGTTGCTTTACTGGCTGCGGGAGTTGGTGGAAAGGGGCTTTTGTGTAGGGAAGGTACGTGATCTGTTGATGCTGGGGGATAAAGGACCGCACAAGGCTGGGGGTGTCTAAACTTTGTAACTCCTGTAGCATCTCAGTTGCATTGGCATAGCGCCGGGCCGGGAGTTTTTCTAAGGCTTTGGCAATGATGGTTTTAAGGGGGGGGACGAGCTGATCTGCTTCGGGAACGGGGTGGTTGAGGTGGGCTGACTGGAGGTCGGTGGGGGTGCCCCTAAAGGGCCGCTGACCCACCATGAGCTCAAACAGCATAATGCCTACGGCGTAAACGTCGGCAGCTGGAGAGTATTGACAGAAGAAGCGTTCTGGAGCCATGTAGGCAGGGGAGCCTGTCTGTCCTAATCCTTTGGGGTTGGTTTGCTCCTGGATTAGTTTGGCAATGCCAAAGTCTGAAATCTTGGCGCGCCAACGGCCGTTGGCATAGCTTAGTAAAATGTTTTCTGGTTTGATATCACAGTGGACGATGCCCTGCTGGTGGGCATGGGCCAGGCCGTACAGGACATCAGAAATTAGGTTGATAATTTGGGGCAGGTGGAGGGGGCTTAGCATGTGCGATCGCAAAGTCCCCCCCGCACAGTATTCCAGCACTAAGCGCCGTCCCGTATCCCCATGTTCGACGGCATGGCACGCGACAATGTTAGGATGGGCCAAACTCATCAAGCAATGCAGTTCTCTCAAAAATGCATGGGTCGGTAGACTGTGGCGATGGAGAGACTTAATGGCCACCAGCTGACCTGTCCTACGGTGAATTCCACAGTAAACACGCCCAAACTGACCGTTGCCTACCAGCCCCAATAGGCGATAGTTAGACTGTTGACGGCTCATATCAAATTGCTGCATCCGTAGGCATGTCTTTAGGCTCCCTGCCCCACCAGTTGAGCCATAATCTCACCATGGGAAACACTCTGATCCACCCCCGTTTCCGCTAGAGTCAACCGCTCTTTGATGCCGAGAACAAAACAGTTTTCTTCGGCCCCCAGGGACTCGCAAGCAGTTTGAACACAGTGCAGTGGCTGGCCACTCAACTCACTAAAAAACGCTTGCAATGCCCCTGTTTCCAAAAAACCCACGGGCCGTTCTAACTGGGGGGCATGGCAAATAAAGGCCGATTCTCTAACTTTGACAACTAAAAAACCTTGCTCACGATAGTCCGAATCTAAGCTGATCTGTCCCCATCCGTGGGTGAGCCAACACTGTTGTAGGGCCTGCAAAAATTCAGCCATGGATAAACTGGTGATGGGCCGATTGTAATAGTCGGTCATTTCTTCACAGAAACGGGTGTAGAAGTTTTTACCCCACCAGCGTCCGCAGTTATACAGCACCAACATCGATGCCCGCCCAGTCTCATTATCCAGACCCGAGTAAATCGCCTTAATTAAAGTATCCGGCAGGGCCAATAGGCGCTCACCTCGCCGATTTTCTAATAACCCCAGCTCTAGGGTGCCATGCACATAAACATCGGTGGCAAAGTAGTTAGCCGTTAGGTGGGTATCTGTCAGTAAGTCGGCCACCAGTACCATCGCACTTAGTCCTTTTAGGTTTCCTGAAACATATGCCCTAGATGTGAACAAATTCTATCATCAGAGAGTTTCTTGTAAGGTTAGCCAAGGGCGTTTATGGCTTGAGGCTGTAGTGCCAGGCTTTAACCCGTTAGGCTCCCATGCTGCCTGGTCAGTTTTCGGGGGGCTCTTCTGAGGTTTGTAAAAGCTGCTGTGCAGCTTCTAAAGGGGGTTTGAGTAGGGCGAACTGGGTGTCGGTCAACAGTCGAGGCAGCTGCTGATTCAGGGAACGGTGAAGCAAGCGATCCACCGGTGCGGTTTGATAGACCTCTACCATGGTGGGTAGCCATCCTGCTAAGCGACGACGACCCAGGTCCACATCGTCCACCAGCATGCCTAGGGCTGCGTAGCGCAGAATCAGAATTGTTTGCTTGATGCTTTGCTCGAGGGCTGCAGTATTTTCCTGCACATCGGCGGGCAGGCGGTCCACCAATTCTTGGATTAGGTTGACTTCCCACTCCCGCAGCTGTCGGTAGGCTCTCATGCGATCTGCCAGACTGCCGACATACTGACCAAAGCTACTAATTTCTTGGGCGGTTAAATAGCTTCGATCGGGCTTGATTTCAAGCTGACGCAGAACGTGGTGGCTGAGGGGCGGTGTGGTCATGGCACAATCCTAGATGGCAGTGTTATCCGTGGGCTAAGAGGCCAGTAAGACTAAGGGGCCAGCAAGACTAAGGGGCCAGTCCTAAAATAATGCTGAGAGGTCTTCTAGGGTGAGGCTACCTTCTTCTTCAATGGGATTGGTAATTTCATCATCATTAAATAACTCCCAGTCGCTGGGGGGCGGTGCAGTGGCCGAGCCCTGCCAGGGAAATGTGTTGAAAAACTGTCCAACTGTTTCATAGGGGGGGAGGGTTGCATCTTCACCTTCAGCACCCAGTGCGGGTTGTCCATGCCAGTTTATTTGGCTAAAAAAGTCACTGACGGATATTGTTTTAAGGCTGGATGTGTTCAGGGAATGGGACATGATTGGGTTCATCATGAAAGATTAAGTGCCTCATGACAATGGCTCTTTGGAGCGTAGTCGTTTTTCGATATCGTTGGCGGTGGCTCCTTCGTTTAACCAAAAGGCGGCGGCATCAATCCGTTCCTTGGCCCCCAGTAAAAACTTACAGTAGGTTTCACCCATGGAATAACATTGAATTTCAATGCAGCTCAGTTGTTTGCGGACCATTTCAGTGAAAAAGCCAGCATAAAGACCCGCATAGAGATAACAGACGGGCTTACCCACATCCCCCAGGGTGCGTGCTACGGCTGAGTCAAAGAGATTGATAAACATAAATCCCTGTTGACGATCGGCCATGTCAATTTCCCATCGTCCCCACC
>CALHGI010000613.1 GCA_938029995.1 uncultured cyanobacterium
GCCCCCCCCCGCTAGCGAAGCCCAGGTCTATCCCTTCCACATCGAAGTTAGCCAAGCCGAAGCGCCCATCGTGCAACAGGCCGGCACCCTAACCCTATTGCCCACGGGCTGGGTCGAATTTTCCTGTGTGGCCGATGCTACCCAGCAGGCGGACGGCCAAGGGGCCAGCCCCCCGGAAAAAAGCCCCCCGGAAAAAAAACCGCAACAATCCGTCCGCCACACCCTAAAATTCAACAACCAAAGTAATGTCCGGCAGACGGTGGCCATGACCCTCAACCGGGTGGATATTCCCTGGTATCGAAACCTGTGGGCCAAGGTGCGCCGTCACCCCCCTACCCCCGTCAACACCACCTCCCATTTTCTGCACCTGAGCCCAGCTCAGGTCGATCTCAAAGCCGGTGACCTCGCCACCATGGACCTCACCCTTTGCCCCACCTCACCGTGGCTAGGCTGGCAACGGCGGCAACGGTTCCAGCTGCGGCCCCAGCTGCACCAGACAGAAATGCAGCCAACCAGCCAAACCGTGGAGCTGCTGGCAAAACCTAAAATTCCTTTTTGGGCCCAGGGTCTGGGCTTCGGTGGTTTGGTCCTCGCAGCCATGGCCGCCATCTACTGGCCCAGCGGCCATCGCGGACCCGTGAACACCGTCCAATTTGACGGCCAGGCCAATGGCCTGATTAGTGGGGCCGACGACCATACCCTACATCGCTGGCAGGTGTCATCCCGACTACGGGATCAGGCCACCCTCAAAGATAGCAACAAAGCCATTCGGGTGGTGCGCTATCGCCCCCGCAACAACGACCTATTCGCCGCTGGTTTAGAAAATGGTGAAATTCAGCTATGGGATTTTCTCTCGCAACAGCCCCCCAAATCCCTCGTTTTCGAAAGGGATGATCGGGTATTTGATCTGCGGTTTAGCCATGATTCCCAAAGCCTGTTTAGCGCCCACGGCAGCGGCCTCGTGCTCCGCTGGGCCATGGACAATTTAACCGACCTAGGCAAGGGCACCACCCCCACACAACAGCAGCAGTTTGACTTTGCTATTCAATCCATGGCCCCCATTACCCATGCCAGCCCCCAGTCCCCAGTCCAGCAAACCCATCTACTGGCCATTGGCGGACGCTTTAACCGCTTAGTCCTGTGGGACTTTGACAACAGCCAGCAACAGCAGCTGGATTATCCCATCGGCGACCCCAACCACTATCTCTCCAGTTTAGATACGGCCGAGGCCCATTCCACCCGCCTGGCCACCGCCGACAACCAGGGGCGGATCACCCTATGGCAGCTTGAACAGTGTCTGAAAGAAGGCACGCCATGTAAACCCAGCGATCGGTGGGAAGACGGCCATGACGGTCAACCCGTCAACACCGTAGCCCTCAGCAAAGACGCCTGCCACCTAGCCAGCGGTGGCGACGATGGCCGAGTCATGCTGTGGTCCCTCAACACCACGGGGCAAGTGATGGCCCAAAAACAACTGGCCCGCTTTAAGCGCCCCGTCAACAGCGTCGATATCCTACAGCAAGGTAAAACCCTGCTGATTGTCAGTGGCAGCGACACCCACCGGGTCAAACTCCACCGCACCAAAGCTAAGAATAAATCCTGCCCGTAGGCGGTCTGCGCCCGCCCATTAAACTCTCCGCCGTCCCCTCTACTCCCCCGCTCTTTGGCCCCATGACCAACTTCTCCGTCCCGATGCGATCGCTACTCGACCTAGCCACCGATCTGCCTGAGGCCATCCCCTCTCAGCCCATTGGGATCATTCTCTCCTCCTCCGGAGAAGACCATGTGCTACCAGGAGAAACCTTCATCCTCAGCACCACCATTAACAATAAGGGCAACCAGAGTGCCATTATTGACATCTATCTAGACGAGTTGCCCCCCGCTATCCACAGCTGGTGCTCCACCACCCAAACCCGCCTAGCCCTAGACCCCGGACAGGGGGAAGAAGTTGTCTTCCGCTTTGATATCCCCGCCTCGGCTCTGTCCGGGGCCTATCGCTACCGACTGGTGGTAGATGCCCCCAACCACTACCCCGACACCCCACCCCAACGCTACGAACAAACGCTCCAGGTGTTGCCCCCCGCCCACACCATCGTGCGAGTCAATGACCCCACCTTTGCCATAGAACCCGTCAGCACCAGTGCGAGACCGGTCAAAACACCCCCAGGTCATCCCCTCCAGTTCCAAATCTATGTTTACAACCGAGCTAACCGGGTTGATCGCTTTCGTCTCCAGTGCACAGACCTGGCCGACGACTGGATCACCGTCCACTACCCCCAAGGGTTTCAATCCCCAGGGTTAGCCGTCACAGAACCCTACTTAGACCTCAACCCAGGGGCAGAAGGGGTCATTCTGTTAACCATCACGCCCCCCCTAGGGGCCCTGGCCAGCACCCTGCTAGCCACCCTCCAGCTCAAGTCAGAAAACAACCCCGCCCTAAAGCTGCTGGATGTTCTATACATCACCATTGAACCGGTCTATCAGCTAGACACTCGGTTTCGCACCCTGGTAAGCCGCATTCAACAACAACCAGGGCTATACAGCATCCAAGCCAGCAACCAAGGCAATACGGCCAGGAGTCTAGAATTCAGCATTTTAGGCCTTGAAGATGGAGCCCTATGCGACTACCAAATCCAGCCCCAGGCCCTCACCCTGGCACCGCACCAAACCCTAGTTAGCCAAATTTCTGTTCAGCCCAAAAATCCTTGGCGGCGTCCCCTATTTGGCGGCGGGCGGATGATTAACTTTGAAGTCACCGCCACTGACCCAGAGCACAAGCCCCTGCCCGACGTGCCCATGCAGGGGCTGTTGATGTGGGAAGCCCGACCCTGGTGGCAAATTTTGCCCGTCATTTTACTGGTGTTGGGGTCATTTCTCGGGCTGATTTGGTTGGCCTGGTATTTCTTTGTCAGGCCCCCCACACCGGCCAACATTTTACGCTTCTCCCCCGAAGATATCGCCTATGACGCAGCCCAGGGGGATACGGTCCACCTGGGGTTTGAGATTACCCATCCCAAACGAATTCAGCGCTTAGAAATGGTCGGCCTATCGGCGGACGGGGAGCTATTAAGTGGACCCTTAGTGTTTGATTTCACGGAGGGTTTACCCGCCACCCTAGAACCCCTCTGTGTAGAACAGGCCCGACAACTCACCTGTCGCAATATTCGCACAGACGCTAGGCTCGCGGGGAATTACACCTTTACCCTGGCCCTCATTCCCAAGCCCGGTCGCCATGCCACATCGGCAACAGCAACCACAATACCGGTGTCAATTGCCCCTGCTCCATTGCCCACCATCCTGCAACTGGTCCCCGCCTCAGCCCTGTATGGGGAGGCTCCACCAAAGCCCAAGGAAAAATCAGATCACACCAAAACACAGGCTGCCCCAGAATCAAAACCGCCTGGGGGCACGCCCTCAGACGAGAAAGAACCCCAGGCCACACCATTCACCCCCTTTATTCCATCCCTACCCGAAAAAGATCCCCATGTGGCCAGGGTGAACTGGGTTGTTGATCATCCTGAACAGTTACACACCTTACATCTGATGGGCCGTAATGCCGAAGGAGCCGTGGCGACCCCCCGGTTTTCGTTTGATTTTCAAGCGGGTATCCCCAAGGAACTGACTGATTTCTGTACAGTAGACACCCAGCTAGTGTGCCAAAATGTGCCCACTAGTTTGCGGCAGGCAGGCACCTACACCTTTGAACTGGTGGCTATCCCCCAAGGAAAACAGCCCGAAGAACCCATATCTAGTCTCAGTGAACCAACCCATATTCAGGCCCGCCCCCCCCGTTTACTCACCTTTACCCTAAATGGAGAACCGGCCCAGCCCAACTACCTGGTGCCAGTTGACGAAGGACAACCCCTAGTGAATCTGGAACTGGCCTGGGAGGTGGAGAATAATCCGGGGACGAAGGTGATATTAATGCCCGCACCGGGGGATGTCCCAACGGAGGGGGCATTGCCCGTTCCCCTAAGCCCAGAACCCGGTGAAACATTAGTCTCTTTACAGGTGATCAATGGGGCCGGTGAACAACTGACCCGCTCCATCACCATTACCACCTACGATCCAACGCCAGAGACCCCGACCATTGTGGTCAATACAGGAGACGCCGCTGCCGGAGATGGAACAGCGGCGGATGGGGCGGCGGAAAATGGAACAGCGGCGGATGGAACAACCGCCAATGCAGGTGGAGAAAATGGAGGTGCACGGCCCGTGCCCAGGAGACCCGGTACGGTATCACCGCAGGAACTCCCCCCCCAGTTCCAATAAAGCCGTTGCTGATACTTTAAATCAGCAACGGCCGAGGAGACATAAGCGTATCGCCAATTATTAACTAGCCCATATCAACTAGTCCACCTCTTCGTGCCGTCGCACTAAATCATAGAGAATATTAATTAAATGCAAGCCCGCCTGTTTTGTATTCAACTCATCCGGCGACTTTAAAAGTTTATCAATCCCCAACAACATCTGGTCTTCGACCCCCGCCAGGGCCATGGACCAATCGGAAAAGTAACGACCCTCCACAGGATTAAAATGAAGCACCTTAATCTCTGAATGCCGTGGATCGTTTTGGATCACTTCAAACAGGTCCTCCAGGGAAGCCAGGGGACCTTCAATCACTTGGCTAAAATAGCCCCCGCTATAGAGTAGGGCTCCAGTGATGCCCAACTCCGTATTTTTTGCCCGGGCTATCTTTAATATGGATTCAATCCCTTGGACAATATTTTCCCGAGTGCCGTTAAGGGTGCTTTTACTAAAATAAGCGATGCTATATATATTACTGTTCATTGACATCTCCTAAATTTGAGGCAGTAGTTAAAAACTCGGGAATTTTATCGGCAGGCAGGGGTTTGCTAAAGAAATATCCCTGATACATGGGCGAGTATCCAAGCTTTTGCAGAAAATCAAGCTGGTCTTTGGTTTCAACGCCTTCAATGATTAATTCGAGGCCAATGGCGTTACTCAGGCTAGAAACCGTCCGAATCATTTGTTCCGAAACAGGCCACTTTTCCTCATTCTTAACGTACAAGTCTGAGATAAATGATCGGTCGAGCTTAACACTATCAAAGGGGAGACTGTGCAGGTAGGTTAAGGAAGAGTAGCCGGTGCCAAAATCATCAAGGGATAGCCGACAGCCCGTCTCTTTTACCCGAAAGAATTTCTCTGGACTTTCATACATCGTCGAAGTTTCGGTTAGCTCTAACTTTAAACGATTGGGAGCAAGATTAGATTCCTCAAGGGAACGGTTAATGGTATTCATTAACATGGCAGGGCTTTGAAACTGCTTAGCAGATACATTGACACTGATAAAAAAGTCTTTTTTAAGATTATGATGCTGCCATTGCATCACGTCCTTACAAGACTTACGCATGACCCAATCACCCAGCGTATCAATCACGCCAATTTCTTCGGCTATGGGAATAAATTTACCAGGACTCACCCAGCCTCGTTCAGGATGATTCCATCGGATCAAAGCTTCAAAACCCACTATCGCATAATCAATTCCAGATATAATCGGCTGATAGTGAATGGTGAATTGCCGAGAGGCGATGGCCTGGTGAAGTTCGGGCGTTTGTTTAGCAATCGAAACCCTGAGATCATTTTCTAAGGTGTGCGCTTCTCTGGCCGCATCCAACATACCGACTTCAAAATGAGCCAAGTCCAGCTCATGGTTCTGGGCATAATGCAGGGCGATATCGGCGGCGTGGAAAAGAGACGCAGCATCCTTGCCATCCTGGGGGTTGGCCTGCGTTATGCCTAGGGAAAGTGAGACAACGATAATGTTGCCACTGACCGCAATGGGCCGTTGAACCAGATCAAGGATTCGATCTATTACCAGGTCTAGCCTTTGTTCATCCAGGCCTTTAAACGCCAAGGCAAAATTATCACCGCTTGTTCTACCCAGGACACAA
>CALHGI010000614.1 GCA_938029995.1 uncultured cyanobacterium
TCGGGTTGCGCTTAAATCGGTACCTCGCAGTTCTCGCAGGGCTGCGGCTTCAAAGCTATCAAATTGTAGGTAGATTTCGATGCCTGGTTTGTACTCGTTCAGGCGCTCACAAAATGCTGGGTCCTGGGCGATTTTCAGACCATTGGTATTGATCATCAAATGTTTGATTGGTCTGGCCTTGACCAAATCCATTACGGCAAAGAAGTCGGGGTGGATGGTGGGTTCGCCGCCGCTGAGCTGCACCACTTGGGGTTCTCCTTCATTGGCAACAATGACATCCAGCATGTGCTCAATCTCGCCTAGGGTGCGGTGGCGACGGCGTTGGTGGCGACTGCCAAACTCATCCACCCCGGAGTCGGCATAGCAAATGGGGCAGGTGAGGTTGCAGCGATCGGTGAGCTCGATCAGGGTTAGGCAGCTATGTTGTTCGTGATCTGGGCATAGGCCACAGTCGTAGGGGCAGCCGTATTTGATCGGGGTGTTGAATTTGAGGGGTAAATCCCCTGGCTTAATAAAGGCCTGGGTTTGGCGATAGTAGTCGATGTCGTCGGCAATGAGGACTTCTTCCCGGCCATGGGTGGGACAATGCTTAGCTAAATATACCCCCCCATCCTGGAAGATGATTTTGGCTTCTACCTTGGTTAGGCACTGGGAACAGAGGCTATTGGTGAGACCGTAGAACAAGTAGGGGCGGGTGGGCATAGGACGTTTTGTTAGGAATGGGTGATGAGGGGCCGCCGTGTGAGCTGGCGACAGGCGTAGAGAAAGCCCAGCAAACAGGCAACTTGTACGGCACTCAGGCCCAGCAACAGATGGAAGTCGGGTTTGAGAAAATCGATTAGAAACCGAAAGCCCAGGTACCCGGCCAGGTACATCTGAAACAGATGGCCGGAGGGGTAGGGGGTTTGTTTGCGCCAGGCCATGGCCATGGCTAATACCACCAAAAACACGATTTCGTATAGCTGGGTGGGATGGCGCAGGATGCCATCGCCGAAGTCGATGCCCCAGGGCAAGGTGGTGAGGGTGCCGTAGGTGCGATCGCGCAGCCCCGTCAAAAAGCACCCCATGCGTCCAATGGCCGTACCCACCAGCAAGGGATACACAAATACATCCCCGGTGGACCGGGTCAGCCCAATCCAGGATTTTGTCACTTCCACGCCGATTAGGCCCCCTAGCAGGGCGCCGACGATGGTTTTCCCCTGGGCAATGAGCAATAGCCACTGCCGCCAGTCGAGCCAGAGCAGATCAATGTGCTGCAATAGGACCAAGGCTTTGGCACCTAGCAAGGCCCCGACCATGCCACCGGTCACCACGGAACTACGCTGGGAAATTGGCAGAGTATCTGAGCGCAGGTTGCGACGCAGCAACAGACGGAAGGCAACGACATACCCCAAAAACTCAAACAAAAAATGGGGATGAATTTTCCAAGCGCCTATGCCTAGGTAAACGGGAAACTGTAGTGAAATCATAATGGGCATCAGCAACGCCCGAATTTTAGCTAGGGGAATTGTGCGATCGCATCCCTATTCACAGAACTTATCCCAGGCCGTCGTCCGACCTTCCATCAAAAGGCAGCATGAGCATCCACGGTAGTTGTTCCACCCGTTGGTCCTTCTGGTACTCCCCCAAGCCAATGGTCATCTCTTGGGGGCTAACCGATGGCCGAGGTCGATAGGTGCCAAACAGATGATCCCACCAGGGGATATTAAACCCAAAATTGCTATTGGTTTCTTGAACCATGGCGGAGTGATGGATACGATGCATATCTGGTGTGACCACCAACAGGCGCAGAATACGGTCCACCGGTTTGGGCAGCTGGACATTGCCATGGTTAAACATGGACGTAACATTAAGAACCACTTCAAATATGAGCACGGCCATGGCGGGAGCCCCTAGCAATACAATGATGGCGATTTTACTAACCGTGGATAGCAAAATTTCCAGCGGATGGAAACGTAACCCCGTGGTGACATCAAAACCCCGGTCGGCGTGGTGTACCCTATGGACCCGCCACAGCAATGGCCACACATGAAACAGGACATGCTGGACATAGGTTGTGAAATCTAAAATAACGATGGACAGGACTAAGGTTTGCCCATGGGCCAAGGGGACAACATTCAATAATCCCCACTGGTGTTCTTCGACCATGGCCGCCATGCCAACGGCCGCTAGGGGAAATACGGCCCGTAGGATCGTTGTCCCTAGCACCAATAACCCCAGGTTACTAAACCAGCGCACCAGACTAGGCGCATAGCGGCGGCAAGGAAGCGCAGTCTCCCATAGGTTCATCAAGATCAGCATGCCAAAGAAAAAGCCGAATCGAATCACAGACTCGTACTTTAGGAGAATGCTCATGATACCCGTATCGAACTATGGGACCGTATGAAAAGCCCTTTCGTTTAATTTAGACACAAATTTAGCCCCATCGAACGTAACTGCACTAAAAGCGTCGGGAAGAGAGAGCTAATTGAATGATTTTGCCTGGTTTGAGCTCTTCCCTCGGTTCATTTATGGCGTCGGCTACGTCGGTCAGAAGCATGGGTCAAGACAACTCGTATTTCCAACCCATATAAGCTCCAGCGCCAGTGTGCCGCGCAAACATCCGGACGTTTCTGGGCCCATAAGTTGGAGATATTGGCCCCGGCGAGCTTTGGGTTGACCCTGGAACTGAACCAGTTAAAATATTCTCTTAAGAAATAGGGGCATTGCTAACTCTAACAACGATTTCATGGACAAGACATCCACCCCTGGGGGCTCTGGTCGATTGGATTATCCCCATAAATCTGCAACGATGAAAATATATGCACTGTTGTGATGGCGATAATTTACGTATTTTCTTCATTAGCGTAGCAACAAAAAACTACGTATATGTTTCAAAATAGTTCAAGCTTGAATGCTAGAGGTTTTTCCTCAAACTTCCCCTATGTTTCCTGGAGTACGGTTTAAGTTAGAGCTATGGCCCATGCTGCTTGGGGCTATTACATGGCCCAATCAGTTAGCCTGTCAAATAGCTATCGGTATAGTGATGGGTTCATTGGCTGTGAGTTTCATGGTGGTGGCCCGGCAAAACCGTCGCTTAAACAAGGAAGCCAAGCGGAGGCAACAATTTGAGACCGCTTTGCGGACGAGTGAAGCCCACTATCGGGCGTTGATTCATGCTTTGCCTGATTTGATTATGCGTATTAATCGGGCTGGCATTTATCTAGAGTTTTTAGCGTCCCCTGACTTTGCCACCCTACCCCAAGATGCGTCCACCTGGATCGGCACCCATGTGGCAGATAGAATGCCGCCTAATTTGGCGAAAAAGCGCTTAGATGCGATCAAAAAAGCGTTGACAACTCAGATGACTCAGGTCTATGAGCAGAATCTTTCCATAAACGGCTCTAAGCAAGTGGAGCAAGTTCGGGTTGTTCCCTATAGCCATGATGAGGTGCTGATCATGGTGCAGAATATTAGCGATCGCAGCAAGGCTGAAGAACAGCTTAAACATGATGCATTCCACGATCAATTAACGGGATTACCTAACCGTAGCTTGCTGATGGAACGGTTAGAGTTAGCCCTAAAGCGGACCAAGCGACATCCAGAGGCTCAGCTGGCTGTGCTCTTTCTAGACCTGGATAATTTTAAGATTATTAACGATAGCCTCGGTCATCACATCGGCGATGAACTCCTATTGGGTATTTCCAATCGGCTTAAAATTGCCATCCGTGAAACAGATTTAGCTGTTCGACTAGGCGGCGATGAATTTGTTGTTTTATTAGAAGAGATTAGTGACCTAACGGAGGTGGTCATGGTGGCAGAGCGAATTCTAGAAACACTAAAATTGCCCATAACCCTGGTCAATCGGGAGATATTTCCCAGTGCCAGCATTGGCATTGTCATGTATGTTCCAGAAAATCATCACGGAGCCGCTGATCTTTTACGGGATGCCGATGTGGCCATGTATTGGGCCAAACATAACGGGCGTGGTCAATATAAAGTCTTTGATCCCAAGATGCACCAACAGGCTACCCAGCGATTGAACATTGAGAGCAATCTGCGTCAGGCCTTGAAAAATAAAGAATTTTTAATTTACTATCAACCCATCATCAACTTAAAAACCCAGCAGGTGGAGGCCTTCGAAGCCTTGATCCGATGGCAGCATCCCGAGCAGGGATTGCTAGGTCCAGATAGGTTTATTCGCATTGCGGAAGAGATTGGGCTGATAGTACCCATTGGGGAGTGGGTTTTGCAAACAGTCTGTCAACAGCTCAGCTATTGGCAGGTTAAGTGTCCTGAACAGCCCTTGAAGGTGAATATTAATCTTTCCGTTCAACAGCTAGAGGATTCTTTTTTGTTAAGCCTTGAAGAGCTTTTAACGCAGCATAGCCTACGGGCAAATACCTTAGTGCTAGAAATTTCAGAGAGTGCACTGGTCCACAATGTTGATGCCACCCAAGATTTGCTCGAACGGTTGAAACATAGGGGTGTGGGCATTGTGATTGATGACTTTGGCGCTGGCGATTCTTGTTTGCGATATTTACATCAGTTGTCAATTACTGGGCTCAAAATTAAGCGGGAATTTATTCGTTCCTCCGAGCCCGATTCGCGTCACCAGGTGGTTGCAGAATCGATCATTTCAATGTGTCAGTCCCTGGGGGTGAAGACAATTGCGGAGGGGATTGAGACTTCGGAACAGGTGGCCTGGTTACAGGACGTGGGGTGTGACCTGGGGCAGGGATTTTATTTTGCTAAGCCAATGACGGCGAATGGGGCCACCAACCTATTGACCTCATTCCATGGGTCGATTTTAGGGTGAAAATATACGGCCGATGCTATGGCCGGTTAGCGCTTATGAAGGCCGTTGGTGGAGCGCTGACAGTTTGAGATGGCAGCAGCCTATGAGGTATGCATTCACGGGTTGCTTAAATCAAAAGGCGTTGCTGCTCCTCGGGATGGTTGTCGCTGAGGGCGCTTGATTGGCGGCACCCTCGCCTGATGGATGTATCCCCTAAATCAGCAACGGCAATAAAGATTTCGTTCCAGTATTGGCTGGATATGCTAAACCTGACTAAAACGTATCAGGTTACATCCATGGGAAATGACACCACTACGTTTCATCTCAATGATCAAACGATTCATGCTTTTCATGTGGCCCCAGCCCACACCGATGGGGATACGGTAATCCATTTCCTTGATGCGGATGTGATCCATACGGGGGATATCTACTTTAATGGTATTTATCCGTTTATTGATCGCTCTAGCGGTGGGTCTATTGTGGGTATGATTCGGGCAACTGAAGAGATTTTGGCCCTGGCGGGGGAGAATACGAAAATCATTCCTGGCCATGGGGCGTTGTCAAACCGTGCTGAGCTGGAGGCCTATCGGCAAATGTTGGTGGATGTGAGGGTGCAGACGGAAGGTGAGATCGCAAAAGGGCTTACCCTGGACGAATTCTTAGCGTCTGATCCCACCGCTAACTATGATGCCGTTTGGGGTCAGGGCTTTCTGTCTCCTGAACAGTTTCAGACCATCGTGTACCAAAGCCTAGTGGACAAATAGCAGACGAATAACGGAGTAAAGAGACTATCCATGAATAAACAGCATGCTTTGGCCAGTGTTTTTATAATGGCGGCCATGGGGATGGGAGTCTATCCTGCCCATGGTCAGTTGGCGCAGGATACTACGCTAATGGTGAAAATCAGCGGGCTGGAGGGGGCCGAAGGCCAGGTCTGTCTAAACCTGTTTGATAGCAGCGCTGGGTTTCCCAGTAACCGAGATGAGGCCCTACAAACTCAGTGCGTGGAAGCGGCTGTAGCCCCTGAAGAGCCTGGGGAAACCGTAGAAACTACAGAAACAGAGGAAACAACAGAGGACTTACCACTGATGGTTGCCTTTGAGAACTTGCCCTTGGGCAGCTATGGGGTATCGGTGTTCCACGATGCCAACAATGATGGTGAGTTTAATCGCAACTTTGTGGGCATGCCTGCGGAGGGGTTTGGTTTTTCTCGAAATCCCAACGCCCTGACAGGTCCCCCGAAGTTTAGGGATACGGTGGTCCTGGTGGCGGGAGAGGTCACAATGATTGAAATTATGCTGAACTATTTTTAGACCATTGCCCTGAGGGTGATTGCATGGGGGCGGTTTGTGATGCCTACGACCTATTTATTTCCTATGGTCGGGTCGACCGTCAGGCGTTTCTGGACAAGCGATGCTAGGGTCTGACCGATGCAGGCTATCTTGTCTGGTGCGACTTTAACCCCATTCCCCCTGGGGGTTGATTTTCCATACCAGATTGATGCTGGTATGGAAAAGTCCCATAGTCTTTGGTCTGTCATTTCTCCCCATTCCGTAAACTCCCCCTGCTGTGCCCAAGAGATTATTAGGGCGTTCCATTATCAGAAGCGGATCATAACGCTGTTGCATTTCGATATTGCAAAACTCCCAAGCCGCTAGGATTCATCAGACCTGTCAGTTTTAGGCAGGGGCGATGCTAAATGCCTAACTGGCTAAACGTCTGCATAGCCCGCTAAAGCACAGATAACGGTCACAATGCCAAACAACCACATGGGCAAAAATACGGCGCTGCCCCCACCACGGCTGCCGATCCACCGTGGAAATTTTCCTAGATGCCCTTGTCGGATCCGATAAACTCCATCAATGACGGTCATAAACACTCCGGCTGAGGCAAGTGTGTTATCCGGTTCATAGTTAAAGAAGAGAAAACTGATCAGATGCCCCAAGGCAGCGGCAACAATTAGAAAAATCAGACCGCGAATATTGAGGGTAGACATGGTTGACGATTACTAAACGGTAGTTTTGGATTTCAGGTACTTAATGCATTTTAATGGCTAACTTTTTGACCAGGGCACGTCTACTACGACTGGTCATGGTTGTTTCACCCCTTCAGGCCTTATGGCCATTGCCTACGGATTCGCTAATCTAGTGGTGGTTGGCCCCATAGCCAGCCTTGTCGCTGTATGGTTCACCTAGCGAAATAGTGCGATCGCAACCACCATGGCCAAGGCGCCCAACACTAAACTGCGGCTCCCAATAAACATCACCAACAACCCCGTCGCCACCATCAATCCCCGCTGCCACCAACGAACCCTAGGCCCAACCGGTATCTTCGAATAATTCCAAAGCGGACTATATTTAGCGATCAACATCTTCTCAAAACTTTTCGCCTGCTGACCGGGCAACAACAAATAATGTAATCTAGGTTTTCCTAGTCCGTCAGCCTGGGAAAATCGATGGTGTCCTTTTCCGGCCCACCTCTGGTTGAGATTGCCCGAAACGCCAATGTAATAAATCTTGCCCCGCTTCACCACCGCGTACACCCCAGACTCCCGAGGCAACCTATTGCGATCCTCAAGCAATACAGAGGCCCAGCGCTTTGGGTGTTGTCCCTGGTTTATGCGCCGAAACATTCTATGCACCCTACCCAGTGCATATGTCGTCAGGTCTGTACGTAGAAACCATTACAGACGAAAAAATCCCATCAACCAACCCCAAACAATGCCAAAACAACTAAATTTATAAATGTAGTATAATTCGTATGAACGAATTCCTAGGTAATCTTCCGGACGAACATCTACTTACATTGGCGGATGTTTTTCCCTTCCAATACAAGGATTATATAAGTAGTTCCCTAAATCACTTACGTATGTGGGTAATCAGCACAATCTTAGACGGCGGCGACATAGAAGAGGCCATCATGAAAGCCATGGCCATGAACGCGAAGCGTCCTAGCTACTATCCGCCCCAAGGGTTTGTACTGACAATGCTAGAGCGCATTGGCAAAACGGCCGAGGTACAGGGAGCCATCGAAGTCCCCGTCATTGAGAGCTGCCGCACCCCCTAGCCTAAAAAGCCGTGGCTGATTTAAGGGTGAACCGATCGCTCAGATGCATTCTAGAACGGTATGGCTTAGCCGCAATCATCTCGAGGATCAGCAACGCCACCTAAACTATCCAGACAGCTCAATATCCGCCGTTGCTGATTTAGAGGATGAATCGATCTGTAAACCTGGCTAATAGCCGGATTGAGACTAGTAAAATCATCCCGAGGATCAGCAACGCCCAATATCCTAAGGCTTACCAGCACTACAACGTTTTTCCCTTAGGCCCATGGGGTTGAGTTTTAACCTTAGGGACAGCATTTAGATAACATCCAATTT
>CALHGI010000615.1 GCA_938029995.1 uncultured cyanobacterium
GGGCTGTAACGTGGCAGGTTTCAGCCGCCATCCATTAGGGTAAGCTGACACACCGCGTGCGATCTCAATCAGCCCAAACCCTGCGTCCACGATGGAATACTCTTCATCAACGATCCAACAGTAGCCACCCCTGCGAATCAAAGCAGAAAGATGACCAAGCTCCTACGCTAGGGACAGGTGGCCGTTTGTTATTAGAGCAACATCCAATGCTCTATGGTGCAAAACAACCTCTCTCAAAATAATTGCAGTTACATCCTTATATTTTTTGTTGTAATGCCAGCTGCACCAACCGTCAGACCTAATGGGGCCCATCGGTGCATTTCATCATCGGGCAATCAACTTATAAGTTTCTCTTAACAATTGACCTCAACTCTTGCAATCCATGACTTTTAAGGGCGTATGAAGACTCAAAGTCCTGTGATCTAGATCAGGTTTACATTTATATATGTAATACTAAGTCATAGGTTTAGGCATTAATACCGAGATGCTAGGGCAAAGTTTTTACTAGCCATGGCCTTGCACCGGTAATCTTGAGTTTTTCAACCTCAAGACCTGATCCTTAGGTGGGTACTGGACTATTAGACCTGCTGCCTGCCAAACATTTAAAAAGGACTTTTAAAATGCATAATCATCACCAGGACGAAGTCAAAGTTGCCGTATACACTGCCAACATGCCTGCCGATGACCAGCAGCATGATCAGGATGTACTTTTGGCCGTATTGATGGGCCTCAGTGCAGCAGCAGTTCTAGGCTTACGCTTCCTTTTCTAAGCCAGCAATTCGTTAGCCTCCGCGAACGCATCAATTCAATACTGTAAAGAGCCTCCGTTAGTCGTTACTTAACGGAGGCTCTTTATGTTTTTAGCCCCACGGACCATGGCCGCCCAGAAAGGCGGTAGTAACCATCAAGGGACCGAAAATGTCGGCGTTATGAGTAACTGACTGGCTTCCACCTGATCAGCCCAAACATTAAGTGTGGTGCCTAGGGACTGATTTAAACTTGCGATCGCATCCGCCAAGTCAATCGCTGCATTCACCTCACTGTTCTGGGCCTCCACCACATCATTTTGGAGCTCCAAAACTTCAAAAATATCCCTAGTTCGACCTCGACGTGCCCGCGCCCGCGCATTTTCCAATCGTTGAATGGCGAGTTCACGAGCCAGTTGGGTTGAAGTAATCCGATTCCGGGCAGATTCAACATTGCGCAGCTGATCCGCCACCTCTAGGCGAATATCAGACCTCAATGTTTCGATATGATGAGCCAATTGTTGCTGTGTGATCTGACTACGCTGGAAAGCCGTTTCAGACATCTCATCCTCCAACAAGCGGGTCAACACCAGCTCGGTAGAGGCAGACGATAAGTCCCCCTCCGTGGCATTGGCTCGTAGGTCCAGGTTCCAACGGCGATTATCTGCCGCCACCACCCCGTTAATCTCAGCGATTTGTAAGGCCAGCTGAGCCTGCCCATAGTCCGGGCGATTGCCATAGGCCACAGCCACCAGCTCATCCACAGACAACGGCTGAGACATTGGAGCCATGGTCGTCAATGTGGCTAAGGTTTCCTCCGGAATCATAATGTCGATGGAGTCTGCCAAATCGAGTAGATTCAAAAGATCAGATTTCGCCTGTTCTAAATCATTAACCGCTTCTAACACCCTAGTTTCAGTGTCAGCCAGGTTGGCATCAATCTCCACTAGCTCAAACCGTGCCCGTCGTCCGGCAGCCACTAAAGCCGCAACCGATTGGCGTTGCTGTTGCTGGGTTTCAAACGACAGCTGTTGAATCCGCAAACTAGCCTGTGCCCGAATTAAGGCATGGTAAGTCACGATACTGCCAGTAATATCTGTAATCAGCTGCTGCCGCAGATCTAACTGATTGCTGTTTTCCTGTAAACGGGCGACCGCCACCGGTGCCGTATTGACCTCCCTACCAAACCCTCGTAAGAGAGGTTGGGTCACCGTCAGCCCCAGCCCTTGCTCATCCAAGAGATCTACAGTGACTTCTAGAGTCGTTCCCAAGGGAGTCAGCACCTGTGCGCCCAAGCGGGCTGACTGGTTAATGTCCGCATCAGCCCCAGAGGCATCGCTCACTTCCAGACTTAAGGTGGGGGTAAAGTCCGGCTCAAAAATACTCTCGGCTTCCCGTAGTTCTTGTTGTTGAGCAATTCTATCTAAGACAGCATTTTTGAGCTCACGGCTGTTTTGGAGCAGGAGGGTAACCACATCTGTTTCTGTCAAAGATAAGGTTTGGAGAGTATGGCCATCGGCAACAGGACCCTCGTCCTCAGGCACACCCAACAGATCGTCTGCGGCTGGGTTGGGCGTAGGGGTTGATTCGGCCTGCATGGGGGGCAGGGCAGGCAAACCGGACTGGGCTAGGCTAGGCCGAGCAGCAGGCACCACCATCACACTTGCCAACAACCATATTTTTAGGAAAAAGCACTGCATGCTCCCAGGATTCTGCATTAGTTACTCCGTAGCGATTGGACAATATCGACCTGAGTAGCACGGAGCGCCGGGATAAAGCTCGCACCCACTCCCACCGCCACGGCAGCCCCCATGGAAAAAACAGCATTACGAGGAGAAAATTTATAGGGGGCTTGGATTACAACAGTAGTCGCTATGCGGGTAAGGCCATGGACCGTTGCGATCGCTAATACTCCACCCAATAAACTTAAAATCAAAGCCTCTAAAATAAACTGGCTCATCACCTCCAGCTTAGATGCCCCAATGGCGCGACGGATACCAATTTCCTTAGTGCGTTCTAACACCGCAGCCACCGTGATATTAGCAATGCCGACACCACCAATAATGAGAGCAATCACACCTACTGCGGTCAGAGCTGCTGAAGTTATTTGCTGTAGTTCCAAATCCTCTAGCAAGTCTTCCGCATTACTTGACATATAAATCTCTGCTTGGGGATAGGTTTCCAGTAAAAACGATTCAATCGACTCGATTAAGATATTAATATCGGTCAAAGAATGGGCACTAATGTGTAACTGATCCCAACGATAGCCACCAGATAACACCGAGGCAAAGGTTTCAGTCATCCACAACTCCCCTCCTGTTTCCCATTCAGAATTCGACTTAGACTCAATCACACCAATAATGACAAATCGATTACCGTTGGCATAAATGGCCTTATTTAGAGGTGATTGTCCCTGAAACAGAGTATCTGACAGTTGCTCATCCACCAATACAACAGGACGATACTGGTCTTCATCGGCCTGATCAAAAAATCGCCCCTGAAGTACACGTCGTCCGGTAGTATCCAAATAGTTCAAGGAGACACTGCGGGCACTCAACTCAGAGGATTGGTCCTCATACTGAGCACTATTAATATTTCCAACCTGGCTGATGGAACTAATCGTCCGAATTTCAGGAATTGACGACTGGAGAGACTTTTGCATCGTTGCATCAATCTCCGGCTCAGGACCATC
The DNA here is from genome assembly GCA_938029995.1 of uncultured cyanobacterium. Lineage (GTDB taxonomy): Bacteria > Cyanobacteriota > Cyanobacteriia > Phormidesmidales > Phormidesmidaceae > Leptothoe. Next base: position 3,439 of record CALHGI010000615.1, read on the forward strand.
CCTAGACCACATATAGGGAGTTACAAAGGGCCGGTCCCTCGAAGCTAGTTTAATATCAATCTGTTCGCGGGTAATGGTTTGAATATTTAAGGTAG
>CALHGI010000616.1 GCA_938029995.1 uncultured cyanobacterium
TGGCCTCGATTCTCCATCACTAAATCCAATAGACGAGCAAGCTTTTTGTGGGTTTGGACCAAATTAAACTGTTGGCTAGCGACGATTTGAGCTTGATGAGCAATCATCTCTGCTTTTAGGGGCTGTTTACAGCAAATCCCAATGACCTTAGCAAGCTGGTGCGAGTCACCGGGGGAGGTAAGCCATCCCGTTTCACCGTTGCTGATAATTTCTCTAGCTCCTCCTGCATCGGAAGCGACAACAGGCCGCCCGCAGAGCATGGCTTCCACAATCACTAGTCCAAAAGGTTCTGGTGCAGTTGAGCTATGGACGACTAAGTCGCAGGCCGTCATAAGTTGAGGAATATCAGCACGGAAGCCAAGAAAATAAACGCGATTCTCCAGTCCCAGTGCTTGAATTTTTTGGTGTAATGAATGCACATACTCTTGCTCACCAAAAAGAGCATCCCCAACGATAATGGCCTTTACATTCGGGGGACAAAAAGGTAGAGCTTCAATCAGTACATGCTGTCCTTTCCAGGGGGATAATCGACTAAAGTGACCGACCAAAAAACAGTTGGGATCTATGCCTATAGACTGCCTCAAATGATCGGACTTTACGCCTAAGTCCTGATAGTTTTGGGGGAGCAACCCGGCATGAACGACGTGGGTTAACTTTGCTTTCCCTCCAGCATCAATAAAGGCAGATTCAGAGGCGGCAGAATTGGCAACCATTCCGGAGACAAACTGATTCACGCAGGTCACGGTGATTTTACGATTGGTGGCACTAAAGTGCTCGCTGGAAAGGATATCTCGGAGATGGTAAACCAAAGGTCGACGCACCAAAGTACTGGCGATAGATCCCACAACCAGGGCTTTTAGGGTGCTGGCGTAGATCAAATCGTAGTGGCGAGCAAGACGGGCGACCCGAATAATTAAGGGCGCTATGGTGGTGATGCTTCCTAGACTGGCGAGTAAACCACTATCACGGCGGACCTGAATTGATCGAGACGTTAGCACTTGAACTGGGATCTGTCGCTGTCCTAACCGCTGGCGAAAAGGACCGTCTTCAAAGAGTCCGATCAAACAGTTTTCGCTATAGGGTTCAGCAATATTAGCTAAGGCAATTTCAGCACCGCCGAGTTGCCCACTATGGGTCAAAAACAAAATTTTCATGGCTTGATTAGGGAGCCAGCACTACTTGCCGAACTTGCTGGGTAATTTTAGGCCAGTTGAAGTGGGTGGCGGCGTAGTCGCGACAGGCTTCGCGAGTGGGCATATTGATGTCTCCCTTAAGAAGTGATTCTAGGCGAGATGCAATGGCATCTGTTGAGGTTGAGTCTGTAATTAAATCGGGTGAAAAGTTTTCAAGAACTTCAGGCATTCCCCCTACAGGGGTGCACATGACGGGTGTGCCAGAGGCTAAAGATTCCAGTAGGATTAAGCCAAATCCTTCTAATGCACGGCTAGGGATCACAGATAGATCCGCCGCTTGGTAAGCAATAGGAAGCTGTTCATCTGGTAAGAAACCTAGAAATTTGACATCATTGGCAAGTCCTAGAGCGGCCGAGTGTAATTCTAAATCTTCTCGCAATCGCCCCTTGCCTGCAATGGCTAGCCACAGGTCAGGCACGATCGATTTAATCTGGGCCATGGCTTCTAGTAAACGGTCAATTCCCATGCGATTCACTAATCGACGGGGCGTAAATAGGATTTGACGATCCTGAGGCCAGTTTAATTGGGTTCTCGCTTCTTGACGGGTCAGATCGCTCTTAAAGCGCTGCGTATCGACTCCACCTGGAATTAAGTGGATTTTTTCAATGGGGATTCCGTATTTTTCGTGGAGGATTTTTTGAAAGGCGCGACTGAGTACAATGAAGCGATCGCATCGGCGATACACTTGAAGTTCGACCCATCGTTTCACCCACACATCCAAAGCATTAGAGTTTTCTATACTACTTTCAATAGCCCAAGGACCATGAAAAGTAAAGGTGATAGGAATATCAGTGGGCAAGCTAGACAATAGCGGCAGGCTATACAGTGCAAAATGCAAATTAATCCCATGCAGAGGTTGTGAGGGCCTTGCCTGAAAGTTACGTCTAGTAACCCATAACCTCTTCAAAAAAGGGGTTTCAGGTTCTGCGAGCTTGATTAAATCGTATTTGGACGCCACCACAGAATCGGGGATACCTACTACGCATAACTCAACCTCAGTCTCTTGATTGACTAACTCATTCGACAATTCATAAATATACCGATTTAATCCTCCAGGGTTAGTTGGGAACCAACCATTGCCAACATTGACGATACGCGGACAGCTAGACTTTTGATTGGCCACAGAATAATACTCTCATCACTCACTCATATATGCAGATACTTCTTATACTGGGCTATTCTATCTTGGGCCGTGAGGGTCCAGCTATAATTCTGCGCGCTTGTATAAGCTCTTGAACGGATTTGCTCAAGCAAACTACGGTCGGAAATTAAGCGGATTAACGCTGCCTCAATTGCTTGAGCATCTCGGACTGGCACCAATAACCCATCATACTGATCAGACAGAATTTTTTGAGGGCCAGGAGTTGCAGTTGCGATCGGAGCCAAGCCGCAAGCCATTGTCTCCACAAGAGCTTTGCCAAACGCTTCATAATTTGAAGTCAGTAAAGAAATATGGTGATCTTTAAGTAATAAGGGTAGAGAAGAATGCTCGTAATGGGGGGTTACATGAATTCGATCATGAAAAGTAGCATCAAAGTCTTTATACACATCGCATTCAGGGCACTCAGTCCCTAGAAAACTGACTTCAATATGGGGATGGAGTTTTAGTATCGTTCTAAGAGCAGGGACACTGTACTGAATACCTTTTCGCAAAATATAAGTCCCTACAATTGCAATAGATAACTTGGGCGTATCTTGGTCAGGTAGAGGTTTAAACTGAGCTTTCAGGAATGCATTTGAAATACCATTGTTGACAATATGAATAGTATTGGGAGCGACGTCAAAGTTCTCAACAGCATAGTCTTTCTCATATTGATTCAAGACAAATGTTAAATCAGATTTTTTTAAAGACGCAGCAACTTCTCGAAGCTTGATGCTGCCGCGATACAAAGGATATTTCCAACTCAAGGAGATATTGCCGAGTTGTTTTTCCTCCATACACTGTTGGTGCTCTAAATGCTCGAGGTAATGGCTTCTCGCAACCAAGAGGGGGGACCTTGAATCGTGCTTTCGCAAAAACGTAGCCCAGAACCATGCATCCCCCGTTGAAGCATCAATAACGTCGAACAGTTGTGATACCCCGTTTCTTGATAAGTAGGACGCTACAAATTCAGGAAATAGTAAATCTCTTACATACAGGGGCATCCATGCTGGAAGATCGTTAAAAGAGAAATAGACGACGTCATGTCCCAGCTCTAAATATTCTTGGCCAATTCTAAATGTACTACCGGCTGCACCAGAGTCGGGATTGAGCTCTTCATGTATGGTTAGGAGAATCTTCATCAAATAGAGTTGACCTTTTTGAAAATCGCAGTTGTTCAAGAAAGACGATAGATTGAGTGCTTAAGCCCTGATCTGCTTTGACTATCTTTGCAAAGATGTTCAGATATAGTAGGTCAACAATGGAAATCTACCCCTGCAAAAGTCACTAGACCATCCTATGATAGTGACTTTACGTATCGCTAGTAGGGATAGAGATTAGCCCCAAAAGCTGTCGTACGAGTTCTGGCTAATTTCTGGTCATTGATCACCTAGCAGACTCAATTCTGATGGTGTCTCATGCCTCCAGCCTTAAAACTGGACCCAATAGGGTACTCTCCGAAGGTTGTTTTCGTCTGGATTAGTCGGTACGGTCGGTTATAGTTGGAACGAGAACGCGCCAAGCGACCCGCCTATCAATGAGTATGCGTAAATATCAGAGCTGTTTTACATATATCCTAGTGAATTCCAATTTACGGTGACGCTATAGGAATCGCTTTGCCTGTAGTGACTCTCACCTCACGTTCGGGATATCAAACGTTCCAGTAAAACTGGGATATAGACTCGGTATAAGCACGGGCAACGATTAAGGGTACTTCTTAAGTATTCAAGGCCGCCCTCTCTTTCCTGCTCAAAACCTAGATTATCTCTGCGACCCATTAATCATTAATATGTACGCAGATCTATACAAAACAAATAGTTGAGAACGTTGGCTGCGAGTACGGAATCCCTAAATGATGAAAGTTGCTGTTAACCAAATCCAAAACTGGATTTATGTCACAGGCGTCCCCCGCAGTGGCACAACGTTTGTAGGTAAAGTACTAAGCCTGCCTCGAGAGGTGGATTATATCCATGAACCGTTCAACCCTCAATGTGGGTTCTCAGATACAAATATTTGGTATCGCTATATGCGACCTAATTTTGATACAGAAGAAATGCAACAGTTTCATGAGCAAACACAAAAGCTATTTCGCTATGATTTCGACCTCAAAACCTATATTTCCGTTCGAGAAAATGCCGTTGGTAGGCTTGCAAAACGATGTTTCGGTAGCCGTGGACCGTTTTATCTGCGCATTGCCAAACTGAATCCTTTTCATACGGCTGCTTTGATTAAAGATCCGATTGGCAATTTATTAACGGAGTATTTGTATCTGCAGTTTGGGGTCAAACCTGTGATTTTGATTAAACATCCTCTCTCCCAGATAGCCAGTTATAAACGAGTCAGTTTGTGGCCTCGGATGTCTCAATTAGGTCAGCAAAGTGCCTTAATTAAGGATTATTTTCCTAATGAAGGTGAGTTGTTCACGCAACAGTGGTCAGACCCTATTGCAGAAGCAGCTGCATTTTGGAGAGCGGTATACAAAGTGTTGTTGGACCAAGCCAGCCAGTACCAAGATTGGCTCACCGTTACCCATGAACAGCTATGTCAAACCCCCATAGCCGAGTTTCAAAATCTTTATCAAAAGTTGAACCTTAAATGGTCTCCACACGTAGAGGGAAAAATTCACGGCATGACCCAAGGTAATGCTTCGGCAGAAGCCAGTCAGGGAAAGTTTCATGATTTCAACCGCAACAGTGCCGACATTTTTGCCATCAGACGCGACTCCCTTTCCATTCAAGATAGGAGAAAGATTTTTGACATCGTAGAAGACGTTGCTTTACAAATTTATCCTCGCGATAGTTTTGCGATTGATTAGTGTAGTGAGTTAAGGTTGCCTATGAGAGTAGAACGCTATCTATGAGAGCTATTATCTATCCAATAGATCGATTAATTCAACAGACCATGCTTTTAATATTCTGATAGATAATATTAAAAGCATGGTCGCTTCCCCGCTAAAATACTTATTTTCATCCCAATTTTTTTGTCTGTATGTGGCCATTCAGTAGACTGATCAACAGTAAATGATGGGTAACGATACTAGGTCGGCTGCATTGCCCCACCATCGAATTAAGGATTTGGACACGAATCTTTCTGCAGACCATAAATTATTACTTAATTGTGCTCGCACTCATTTAAGCCTTAGCAATATTCGAGACATCAAAGTATTGCTAAATCAAATAACTGACTGGCCCACGCTGATTCAATTAGCTAGACGGCATGGCGTGTTGCCACTTTTATATCAAAACTTGAAGTTAACAAGTGCAAAGGACATAGACGATCAGGTACTTGAGCAGCTCCAGAGTTTTTCTCAGAAAACGGCCTTACAGAACACGATCTTTACAAGAGATCTACTCAATATTCTGACTTTATTGAATAGGAATGATATTCAGGCACTTCCATTCAAAGGTCCGACTCTAGCTGTATCAGCCTATAAGAACTTAAGTCTTCGTTCTTTTTGCGATCTAGATATCTTAATTCCCAACAAAGACTGCTTAAAAGCGATTGATGTGCTGGTCACCCAAGGCCATTACCAGCCGATTCGAGAATGGCATTTCTTGAATAAAAAGTGGGAAGACACTTATCTTAAGTCTTATCGAGAATTCTCTTTAACCAATGGTATTGTTTCTATTGATTTGCATCAATATTTGACAGTAGAAGGATATTTATCCTCAGAATTTTCCTTTGAGTATTTATGGAACAATCACGAAACTATCGATATTGCTTCCCAAAGTATCCCTAACTTTGGTCAGATCGATTTGTTGCTTTACCTCTGTGTCCATGCCTCTAAAGAATGTTGGCGGAAATTAAAATGGATTTGCGATATTTCCGAATTTGTTCAGGTAAACCCCGATCTGGATTGGCACAGACTGTTTGATCGAGCACAGACCTTGCACTGCGAACGTAGGGTATTAACAGGGTTGCTGCTAGCTCACTATTTATTAGAATTACCGCTTCCGGAAATTGTGTCTCATAGAGCAGAGAAAGATCAAATTTGTTATGCATTGACGGCAGAGTTTATCCAGCGTCTCTTTTGGCAAGATAACCAGCTTGGCCGCCAATTTACGATAGAGAAGTTTTATCTCCATCTCAAATCGCTTGAAAATATTGAGGATAAGTTAAAGAGTTGGGAAGAACTGAATCGACAATTAAAAACCATATTTATTAAGCTGCTTCCTAATAGCAAAGATTACGGATATTTGCCATTACCAAAATCTCTTAACTTCATATACTATTTCATTCGCCCCTATCGCATGCTGCAAGAAAAAATTTCTTACGATCGAAACAAAAAATAAACCCAGTCATTATTTGTATATGTTTTGTATACATTAAAAGTCGTTTATACATATACATTTACTAGTTAATTTATACGCCAATTTCATAATAAAAATGGGTATCATGAGATATATGTGATTGTCCCCATGATATTTGACTGTTCAGTATTTTGTTAAGCATAGTTATGTTCTTAGACTAACTCTGACTATATTTTGAAATGTTTTTCCAGTTAAATATTTTTTTGCTTTGCAAGTGTCTAGACTCGATATTCACTTGTAAAATTTGATATTCAAAAAATAAATATCAAATAAGTAATTTGAACTTATTGGTATTGTGCTAGTAAAAACTTTCTCATGCAAAGATTCGATTTTTGAATCGGTATCTATCGTGCTGAGTATTCAGATTTAGCACAAATTTTTTGTCATTTTTTTTATGGGGGAGATCTTGCTCCAGCAAGATCTAAGTTTTTTATGCAAACTCATCAACATACGTCACCACACACCACAGGTACAGAGCATTCATCTCATACAGGATTGCCCCATACTGATCATTTGGGTAAGCAACATGGACACTTAGCTTTGCTAGATCTTGTCCCCTATAACCAGGTCACTCATAAGGCGATACAGAGTGGCTCATGGTTTGATCCGAATATATGGGCCGGAGGCCAGATTCCAGGGAATGATGCCAAGGTCTTGATCTCAGAGGGGGTAGCGGTTGCCTATGATCAAGAGAGTGCAGCTCGGATCACAACCTTACGCGTCGATGGCACCCTGGCGTTTGCCCCTGATCAGAACACCCAGTTGTTGCTCGATACGTTTGTGGTAGCGCCG
>CALHGI010000617.1 GCA_938029995.1 uncultured cyanobacterium
GGTGTTTGCCACGGCTTGGGGACTCCAGACAATTCCCTGGGGAAAGCGCCACCAGGGGGTGATTTTTTGGGCGGTGTCCGCTGGCATTACCCTGACATTGCTCATCGCTGGGGTGTTGCTGGGCGATGTGGGGGATGCTGAAATGGCCCTGTGGACCATGGTGTTTTTGGCCCAGTCAACCCTAGTGCCGGTGCGGTGGAAGTTACATGTGCGATCGCAGCTCACTTTGCTCATTCCCCTCACCGTTTTAGTGACGGTGGCCTTTTTCACCGCAGACGATGCAGCGGAGCGTTCGGATGTAGTCTTGGGTACGGTGGCTGCCTATATCTATTTGGTGTGGGTCTGTGTGGTGGCGGATTTGGGCGTATACCTCTATGAACGGTTACGGTACCAAGAGTTTGCCGCCCGCCAGGAGGTCAAAACCTTTTTGCATGCTGTTTCCCATGATTTACGGAATCCCGTCACGGGTACCCAACTATTGATTAAAAGCTTGCTCGATCAATCTGGGGAAACCGTGGCGATGGATCGATCGTTGCTAGAGCAAATGCTAGAAAGTGGAGAGCGACAGCTGGTGTTGATCAACAGTCTTTTGGAGGCCCACAACAATAATCTTAAAGGCTTAGTGCTACAACGACAGAATGTGGACCTCCATGCCCTCATAGACTCCATCTGTTATGAGTTAGCTCCTCAACTGGCATCAGCCCGCATTACGCTCCATAATCAGCTATCTGCCGATTTACCGACAATTTCCGGTGACAAAACCCAGCTGTGGAGAGTTTTTCATAATCTGGTGCTCAATGCCCTGAGCCATAATCCACCGGGGATTGTGATCTGGGTCAATGGGGTGGTGGTGTCCCAACCCCAACCCCATATTCGATGTACCGTGCAGGATAATGGGGTGGGGATGGGGGCTGAACAATGTACCCAGCTGTTTAGTCTCTATGCCCAGGGCCATCGTCGTCGTCACCTGAGCATTGGGCTGGGGTTGCACATTGCCCAGCAAATTATGGTGGCCCATGGCGGTGCCATCGGCGTGGAATCTAACCTGGGGGAAGGCAGCACCTTTTGGTTGACGTTGCCCTTAGTGCACCCATCCTTTGCGCAGGGCTAAGACGGCTGCTTGTACCCGGTCATTGACGACCAGTTTGTTCATGATGCCTTTCACATAGGTTTTGACGGTGTTGGTGCTGAGGAACAACTGTTCGCCAATTTCTGGATTGCTGTAGCCTTCAACAATCAGTTTCAAGACCTCTAATTCTCGGGCCGATAGGTTATGTTCTGGGATGGAATCTTGCGGTTGGGGGGTTAAACAGGCCATCACCTGTTGGGCAATGTGGGGATCGAGGTAAATGCCACCGGTGGTGGCGATGGTAATGGCCTGCATGAGGGTGTCTATGCTGGTGCCCTTGATGCAATAGCCATCGGCTCCGCTGGATAGGGCGGCTACCACTTCGGTCTGCTCGGTGTGGGAGGTGAACATCACCACGCGGATGTGGGGCAGGGTGTGTTTGATTTGCTGGGTGGCGGCGATGCCGTCCAGGCGGGGCATGCCCACATCCATGAGCACCAGGGCTGGTTGGTGTGCTTGGGCCATGGCTACACCCTCATAGCCATCTGCCGCTGCCCCAATGACATTGACGGTGGGTTTAGGGGCCAAGGAATGGGTGAGCCCTAAGCGCATCATGGGATCGTCTTCCACAATGAGAATATTTAGGGGCTCTTTGGGTGAGGGCTTTTGGGACATGGAGTGGGGGATGGATTGTCCATTACTCTATACCAGGGATCATTCCATGGCGTCCCCTGGCAGGATCACCCGGTGGGGGGATGTCCAGGGGATTAGAACATGTCTTTCATGCCGCGAATGCGACCGAAGACACGGGCGGGGTCTTGTATGTTGGTGATGGCTTGGAGGGCAGGCTGGTCCCAGCGCAGAAAGGGATTGGTTTGTTTTTCTGTGCCCAGTAGGGAGGGCACGGTGGCTTCTTGGCGTTGGCGGGCGGCTTGCACCTGGGTGTAACGACGTTGGAGATCAGGATTTTGGCGATCTACGGTGACGGCAAATTTTAGGTTGCTGAGGGTATATTCATGGGCACACCAGATGCGAGTGTTGTCCGGCAGCTGTCTGAGTTGGCTCAAAGACTCAACCATTTGAGCTGGGGTGCCTTCAAACAGTCGTCCGCAGCCACCGGCAAACAGGGTATCGCCGCAAAATAGCTCGCCGGGTTCGGCGGGAGTTGCGGGGGGAAAATAGTAGGCGATGTGGCCCTTGGTGTGGCCTGGGACGAAGAATATTTGGGCGGTGCGATCGCAAAATTCTACCGTGTCGCCACCCTTTAGAAAGACCTGTTGACCAGGAATGCGCCCTTGGTCGGCCTCACTGGCATACACCGTTGCCTGGGGAAACCGGTCTAGGAGTTGGCGGTTGCCGCCCACATGGTCACCGTGGTGGTGGGTATTGAAAATTGCAATCAGTTCAGCCCCTAGGTTTTCCAGCTGATCTAGCACGGGTTGGGCTTCCGTGGGGTCTACAACGGCGGCGACCGTACCGGTGTGGAGCAGAAAAATATAGTTGTCTGACCAGGCGTTAATGCGGTGAATCTGCATGGGAAAGAGTCAGTGCGGTCGGCACATCTATTATGAAGGATCGGTTACGTTAGTGCGTTTGCTGGGTAGCCTGCATATTCAGTCGTTAGGCGATCCCAAATTTTGTCAGAATTGGGATTAACCTTGTCCACGTCCACACCGGTCGTTTTACCTGCGGAGAATCGACTAGTCTGGACGTGGAGGCGTTGCTGCTCCTTTCATGATGTCCGTGGGAAAGGCCCTGTCCCATGGCATGCCTAACTGGTCGGGTCTTCCGGCCAATCAGCAACGGCAACTTGGACGTGGTGTCGTCGATGTTCTGGTGTTATGCCCTACTGCCTCAACTGCGATTATGCTCACAACCCCCATGGCGATCTGTATTGCCAGAAATGTGGCGCTTTGCTTGCTTTGAGGGGCCGTTTTAATATTGTGCGCCAAATTGGTGAAGGGGGCTTTGGGAAGACCTATTTGGCGGCAGACTTGGACAATCGGGATAAGCCTTGTGTGGTCAAGCAGCTGGTGCACCAAGGGACTAATACTGTCGCTGCTCAAGAGTCCCAACGGTTATTTGAGCAGGAGGCGGAGCGGTTAGATCAGCTCAATCATAGCCAAATTCCTCAGCTACTGGCTTATTTTGAGCAGGGTCACTATTTGTACTTGGTGCAGGAATTTATTGAAGGACACGATCTTCAGGCCGAATTGAGACAGCAAGGACCTTTTTCTGAGGATCAGATTTGGGAAATTCTGAGGGAACTGTTGCCAATTTTAGAGTTTATCCATGGTCATCATGTGATTCATCGGGATCTGAAGCCGGAGAATGTGATGCGCAGGGAGTGCGATCGCAAACTCTTTTTAATCGACTTTGGTGTAGCTAAGCGGCTAGCAGAAACAACAAAAATGGACGGTACCGTTGTGGGCACCCCTGGCTATGCCCCACCCGAACAAATGCAAGGTCGAGTAAGCCCCGCCAGTGACCTATTTAGTTTGGGGATGATCTGTTTTCATCTGTTAACGCAAAAAAGTGTTTATCAGTTGTTTCAAGACCATAACTATACCTGGGTAGATCACTGGCAGCAGCATTTAAATGTCCCCATCAGTCAACGCTTAGAAACAGTCTTAGGTAAGCTCCTGAAATGGGATGAGAACGAGCGCTACCTAACCGCAGATGATGTTCTCAACGATGTCAATGGTGACACAGCTGTTGTCAGAGATACCAAGAAAGAATCACCTGCAATCCATTCCTTTTCACGGACAGTCAGGCCTGAACGAACATCGCTGCAAAAACGGACAGAATGGTTTTCTAAACCTGGGTATAAGTGGCTGATGCTGTTAGGAGTTTTGGGAGGGGGCGTTGTTAGTCTTGGGTTTTTGTTGCGATCGCAGCCTACTACATGGCACTCAAAGATAGCGACTTCGCCAAGTTCTGTTGAGGCGGAGGTGAGTATTGCTCGTCAACCTGTGGCTGATGCTTCTGTCCCGTTGTATGCTGACAGCTTTGCTCAAGTTACCCAGGTGCCGACCGGGATTTTTAACTATGGTGGCAGTACTACCTGGTCTCCTATCCGAGATTCAGTGGATGTAGAAATTCAGACGGCGAGACCTGAGTTTCGCTTGCGATACGTTCCGCCAGAAGAGGTGCCGCCGTCTAGTCAGGCAGGGTTAGACATGCTAGTCCAAGGCAAGGTAGATTTTTCCTTGGCGTCGCGTCTGCCGTCTAATGAATTGTTAGAGGCTCTGGCCGAGAAGGGGATAAACATTAGACTGGTGCCTGTGGCGGAAAATTTTGATGTGGCAGCGGTGAATCTTGCCTTACCCGTGGATCAATTAACGATTGATCAGCTCAATGCCATTCTGGAAGGTAGGATTCTGAACTGGCGCGAGGTGGGTGGTCCTGATCTAGACATTACTCGATTTGACCGCGATGTGAATGAGAACTTTATGGATACGCGGCCCAATCTGGAGAGTGACAACATTAAACTGTTTACCACTCCCTCTGAGGCGGTGCGTACTTCGCCTGATTTTCCAGGGGGCATCTATGTGCATACGGCGGCTATGTTGGTGCCGCAATGTTTAATGAAAACGTTGACCCTTGTGAATGGGGAGGGGCAAAGCATTATGCCGTACAAAGAGCCCTTGGTGGCGGTGGAGCAATGTCCTATTCAGAAGAATAAGGTTAATCTAGCGGAACTGGGCAGTGATAAATATCCTCGGCAGCTGCGGGATACGCTTTATGTGGTGATTAATCAGAATGGTGAGGATGAACAGCGGGTGGGGGAGGCGTATGCGGGCTTCTTGTTGTCGGAGGAGGGACAAGCGCTTTTGGAACAAGCTGGGTATTTGAGAATTCGTCGGTAATCTAACATTGGGTTACTCCCAGGGCCGCATAGGGCTGTTCTTGGTGGATGTCCGCAGGAGCGATATTCACCTCTCCTATTCAATCCGCTGGCGGATCGCAATCCAGATTCACCTTTCCACCAGCGGTTGATTGTGCATAGGGTCAGTGCTATCCGGTTCCGCCGATTTATCCAGCACCCCCCCAGTTGAGCCCAGTTGTAGGGTGCCGTTTCAACGCACCATCTAATTGTAGGGGCACTCCCTTGTGGATCTCTTTCGATATCGGGCGTATCCATCAGAATTTCGTATTCGAGAGTTGACGAAGAGTTTAAACGTGTTGCTTGGGGGCCCTTCGAGTTCCCCAAACCCCCTGATTAGGGACGGAACGCCGCCCTACAACCCACCGTACTGTGTTATTCCTAATTGCATAAGTTGGGGTTACGGCGGGGTCGATTATCCAGCATTCGGCAATCAAGACTTTATCCAATAGATCTCACCCATTCTCGCAAGGCCAATTCAGCATCTACCTCATCCTGTCTAGCTGTTGCTAAAAACTCATACAGTTTTACCTTTGGCACCAATGCAAACGTTGGACTCACTTCCACTTCTCCATACTCACCATCCTGCAACGCATAAACCCGCCATATTTCGCCGTTATACCGCCAAAATTCTGGAACTCCCATGGCCGCATAGAGCTGCAACTTATTGATATCCGTATGGGTGATATCAACCTCCACCACTAAATCCGGTGGCGGATCGCGATCCAGATCCACATCCCGACCAGCCACCAAAGGTTGATTCTGAATATAGTAAGCATCATCCGGTTCAGCCGCTTTATCCAACACCTCCCTACATAGGGTGGTCGAACCCATCGTTTTCACCTTCATGCCTAGCTCAACTACCAAAATACGAATAAATAGCTCGATCAATCGAGCTGAAAACTCGTGAATTTCTAGTGGCATAGTAACTTCCAATGTCCCGTGCATATAGGTGCAACGAACGTTGCGATCTCGACTCAATGTATCTCGCAGTATTTGGTAATGCTGCCAATCAAGAGCACGAAATAAAAATCGTTTTTCACCAACCGGCTGTGGTACCGGTTGGGAAATAATCGGGGCGACGCTGACCATAACAGCACTTGGAAGCAAAAGACATGAGACTAGCTTATCTTAGCGCTATTCAGAATAGTTGAGCCCAGTGTGCATTAAGGTTATGCTGTTAATTCTGTAATACCTTGGACTAGCCTATCAATGCCTAACGCTGCATTCTCTGACGTCAGGCTACCGTAGGAAATCCTCAGATAACAACTATCCTCCATCCCGAACGCTTGGCCTGGGATGACAGCGACTTTATACGTGTCAATTAACCGTTTAACCAAATCTAAGTCTGATAAATCTGAAGCCACTTTCAGAAAACAATAAAATGCTCCGTCAGGGATAACTACTGTGCATGTCGCAGGTAAATCTTGCAGTTTTTTCAGGATACTCTCTCTGACCTTGGCAATGGCTGATACATGCCCAGAAAGATAATTTTTATCAGTGCTTAACGCACCTAGGGCAGCGTATTGTGAAATGACCGGAGGACAAATTAAATTGGTATCTTGTATTTTTAGGATGGCAGGTAATAGGGTTTGGGGGATAACCATATATCCAATGCGCCAGCTGGCAAACCCATAGGTTTTAGACAGGCTAAAGAGAGAAATGGTATGGGGAGTACTGCCAGGAAAGGAGGCGGGGGAAGTATGGGGGATTTGATTGTAGGTAAAATACTCATAGGCTTCATCACTAATGTGATAAATGCCTGCCTGTTGACAGATGGTGTTGATGGTCTGGAGCGTAGATGCGCTATAAACAACGCCTGTTGGATTATTCGGGGAAATGGTGACTATTGCCTTTGTTTTAGGCGTAATGGCTTGGCGTAGAGCGTCCATATTGGGCTGGTACTGCCCATCCGTATTGACTGATATGGGCTGACAATTGACCATGCGGATTGCCATCTCATGGTTAAAGTAGTAAGGCGTATTGAGGATAATTTCATCGCCCGCTTGGGTAATGGCTAAGATGGCATTTAAGAAGCCCATGTTGCTGCCAGCGGCAACGACAACACAGTTGTCATCTCCCATCGTAATTTGATTGTCCTGGCGTAACTTTTCATGAATTTTATCTAGCAGTTTAGGGATACCAACGGTTGCCTGATATTTATGGGCTTGGGGCTGCTCCAAAAACTCTTGAATAGCATTGATGGCATCCTGGGGGGGCGTGTAGGAAACCACCCCTTGATCTAATGGAATGGTGCCAGGATTTTGTTGGATGAGCGCTTTGATGAATGGAATGATCGGCGTCTGTATACTTGTCATGCGAGAGTATACGGGACTCGGAGTTTCAGCCATTGTGATGAACGATGATGTTGCGTATTCCTGATATCTTGTAAGCAAGTGTATCTCTTGGTGCAGCGTGGTCCCTATTCGTGATGAAAACCCGGTTCAGATTACGCCCTACGTTACCTATGGGCTCATCCTGCTCAATGTTTTAGTGTTTATCTATGAGCTGACGCTGTCGGCACCCATGGAGCTAACGGCGTTCTTCCGCACATGGGCCCTAGTGCCGGAGCAGCTGACGGTTAGTTTTTGGGGCGGTGGGTCCATTCCGTTTGATCTGTATGAATGGTCCACTTTGTTTACCAGCCAGTTTATCCACGCGGGTCCCCTGCACTTGGCAGGGAATATGCTGTACCTATGGATTTTTGGCAATAATGTTGAGGAGCAGCTGGGGCGGGCGCGATACTTGTTGCTATACCTAGGTTGTGGTGTTTTGGCGGCCTTAACCCAGTGGTATTTTGGGATGTTTTCCGAAATTCCATCCCTGGGGGCCAGCGGTGCGATCGCAGGGGTGATGGGAGCCTACATCTTCAAATTTCCCACTGTGCGTATCCTGACCATTGTCCCGTTGGGGTTTATTTTTCTGCCCCTCCGGATTCCAGCCATCTTTTACCTAGGCTTCTGGTTTCTACAGCAAGCGGCCTATGGTGTCGCTAGCCTCAGCGTCCCTACGAATGTCGGCATGGCGGACGGCGGCATCGCCTACTGGGCCCATGCCGGTGGCTTTGTCTTCGGAGCACTCCTAGGGCCAGCCCTGGGGTTATTCGAACAGTCCGATGATGAGATTCAGCAAGTGTAGAGTAGCGCAGGGGGAATGATGCGGCGTTGGCCATGGGTGTCAGAGCCCTGAGCCAGGACGTGGCTGGCGCAAAAAACCGTGTAAATCTCAACTGGAGCCATGACATTTACACGGATATTCATGGTTACGGTAGTGCACCTAGCAAAGGGGACTGCTGGCAAGACCGGCTACCTAGGCAGCGGAGAGAGTTTGCCTAGGGGGATGGTGTGCAGTGGCCAGTGCCGATCATGCTGTTTTGTTACCACATCATGATAGACGATGTGGATGGGTCGACACCCTAGCAAGAGTTATGGGAACGGAACAAAATCACCATCTTCAGTTAACCGACCCATGACCTTTCCCGGATTACCACGGCGGCGGGTGGGTTTATCTGAGTGAGCCCCAACCCCTTGGGACATGAGGAGCAATAATGTGAGCGGTAGAAAAACAAATACAGCAGGAGACATCGACTTTTCCTCGTAGGGATAATGGATGTGGAGATAACTGATGTTTGTCCTTATGACAGTGCAAGTGAAATATTGCTTGCATTCTGTCTATCCATGTCTCTATTGTATTGTCGGGGCCAGAAACTTGAAATAACCAAACTCGTCAACTTGATGCATAAAAAGAGTGGCATGGCTTTGTAGAAAACTACAAAGTTGTTTCATGTTAACTCGTTGTTGACGCTGTAGTGGCTCCACTGCCTAGCCGCTGAAACAGACGCCGGGGGATAATTCTCGGATCATTGTGTTGAACATCCAGAGAGATATTCCCATCGCTGGTTTTGTCATTGGTCTAACCTTGTTGTTCCGTAACGGTTTGCGATGTTTTGTGTTCAACCTCATTGAGTTGTAACGAATGCCCATACAACTTCAAGGTAGTCCGTCTTCTCCCTAAGCTAAAATTTCAGGACTGTTAATGCGGAGAGGGTTGTTCATGAGTGCAGAATACGGTTTGGGGACACAATGTTTACACGCAGGTCAAGCACCTGACCCGACCACAATGGCTCGTGCTGTGCCCGTCTATCGCACCACGGCCTATGCTTTTCGCGATACGGAACATGCGGCTAATTTGTTTGCCCTCAAAGAGTTGGGCAATATTTATACGCGGTTGATGAACCCCACCCACGATGTGTTAGAAAAACGGGTGGCGGCCCTAGAAGGGGGAGTGGCAGCCCTGGCGGTGGCATCTGGCACCAGCGCCATTTTCTACAGCATTATTAATATTTGTCAGGCTGGGGATGAAATTGTTTCTGCGAATACCTTGTATGGTGGCACTTACACCATGTTTAAGGATATCTTGCCCCAGTTTGGCATCAAGGTGAACTTGGTGGACCCTCGCAACCCTGAGAATTTTCGTGGGGCCATCAATGACAAGACAAAGCTACTGTTTTGTGAAACGGTTAGCAATCCGGGGTTAGAGGTGTCGGATTTGAGTGCGATCGCAGCCATCGCCCACGACAACGGCATCCCCCTGGTGGTGGATAGCACCTTCACTACGCCCTACCTGATTCGTCCCCTAGAACATGGGGCCGACATCGTTGTTCATTCCCTCACTAAGTGGATGGGGGGACACGGCACGGGGATTGGCGGCATTATGATAGATTCCGGCAAATTTGACTGGACCTCCGGCAAGTTTCCCCTGATGAGTGAGCCAGATGCCAGCTACCATGGTCTGCGATTTGCCCATGACCTTGGCCCCTTGGCTCCCATTGCCTATGCCCTACGCATGCGGTTGGTACCCCTGCGCAACCTAGGAGCCTGCATCTCCCCAGACAATGCTTGGATCTTCCTCCAGGGCATTGAAACTCTACACCTACGCATGCAGCGCCATTGTGAAAATGCCATGGCGGTGGCCGAATTTCTACAGCAGCACCCAGCTGTCGAATGGGTCCGTTACCCCGGTTTAGCCACCGATAAGGCCCACGACGTGGCCCAGCGCTATTTGACCAAGGGCTTTGGAGCCATGGTGGTCTTTGGCATCAAGGGCGGTGCCGACGCCGGTAAGAAATTTATCGAACAGTTGAGTTTGTTCTCTCACCTGGCCAATGTGGGTGATGCCAAGAGCTTAGCCATTCATCCGTCATCTACTACCCATTCCCAACTGTCCGAGGCAGATCTAGCCAGCGCAGGCATTGCCCCTGAGCTGATTCGTCTGGCCATCGGCATTGAAGATGTGGACGACATTATCGGTGACCTCAAACAGGCACTGGCTGCATAGGGGCACAGGCTTGAGCGGAAGGGAATGGGGGGTGGCTAGCGGCCTCATTCCCCCGTCCGTTTCCCTGGGCCAGGGAGGCAGCGGTCAGAGCGTAATCTGCCGTTGCTGATTTAGAGGATGAATCGATCTGTAAACCTGACTATTAGGCGGATTGAGACTAGTAAAATCATCCCGGGGATCAGCAACGCCCGTAATCTGACATGTCCTCAGCTGTGGGGGACTTAAGGGGGCCTGGATCATGCATGCAGCATAGTCAGTATTTTTTCAACTTTTTCCCTAATGAGTATTGGCCCAGTCCAAACCCAGTTTTTTCATCTCAATCAACCCTTTCCATTAGATTCAGGCGAATCTTTTGACTCCCTAACCCTGGCCTATGAAACCTATGGCACCCTCAACAGCGACGGCAGCAATGCCATTTTGGTGCTCCATGCCCTAACCGGCAGTCAGCATGCTGCGGGCATTAACGAGTCGGTGCGTGGGGTGGGGTCCCTGTGGACCGATGAATGTGTTGTGGGCTGGTGGGATACCTTTATTGGCCCCGGCAAGGCGTTGGATACGGACCGTTATTTTGTGATCTGTGCCAATTATTTGGGCAGCTGCTATGGGTCCACCGGTCCTCGCTCCACCAATCCTTTAACCGGGAAGCCCTACGGCAGCCAGTTTCCCCAGGTGAGTGCGTGGGATGTCATCCGCAGTCAGCTGTGTTTGTTAGACTCCCTCGGTATTGATTGTCTGCATGCGGTCATTGGTGGGTCCATGGGGGGCATGCTGTCCATTTTATTGGCCACCCGTTGCCCCCACCGGGTTAAAACCGTTTTGCCCATTGCCACGGGGCTGCAAACCACGGTGCTACATCGGGTGCATAACTTTGAGCAGATTTTAGCCATTCGCAATGATCCCAAGTTTCAGGGGGGTGATTATTACGACTCGGAACCGCCGAAGGATGGGTTGTTATTAGCCCGGATTATTTCCCATAAGACCTTTGTGTCTTTGGCGGTGATGGCCAAACGGGCGAAACGAGAAATTACTGTAAAACAACCGATTGGTCATTTTTATGAACTGTCTAACCCGATTGAATCCTATATGTTTTATCAGGGGAAGAAGTTTGCAGAACGCTTTGACGCCAATAGCTATTTGCGCATTATGGACATGTGGCAGCGGTTTAGTTTGAATGCCCAGCAGCCTGATTTATTTAAAGACTGTGGCCATCAGCAATATTTAATTTTTAGTGTCGATTCTGATGTTTGTTTTTATCCAGAAGAACAACAGGTCATTGTTCAATCCTTAGAAGCTGCACAGATGCAGGTGAAACATATTACGGTCCATTCCGATAAGGGGCATGATTCATTTCTGTTAGAGCCCGATCTCTATGCGCCGTATATTCATTTTATTTTGGGCTGATTCCGCCGTTGCTGATTTAGGGGATGAACCGCTCTGGAAATGACGCGATACATCCAAATTTCGCAGATCAAATCATACCGAGGATCAGCAGCGCCATGATTCCCTTAGGTCCTGTTCGGTCCGGAAGATGTCTGCGGTGAGACGCGATGACGGATAGATTCGATCAGGTCTGGGAGGGTGGCCACCATGGGTATGTGGTAGCGATCGCAAACCACTTCCACATTGCCCTTGCGCCAAAATCCATCTGGGCAACACACCACTAGTTTGCCACTGTTAGCAAACAGGCCCAGCTCCAGCAAGGTAATGGGTGATTGGGTGGCCGGGTCAAAATACATGACAATCATGGCGGCCCTATCCTGGGCTTCCAGTTCCCAGGTGACCTGCTGTCGAAAGTTGGGGTTGCTAATGGTCTGTTCCCAAGTGGGGTCCCAAACATCACGGCGGGGGTTGAGCAGTGTTAGATCTTCATTGGTCAGAGCTTGTGCTACCTGGTCTTGCCAGTTTTCCGCTGTTCCCATTTCAATGGAGCCCGCCAGAAAGACCGCTTTTCCATAGTCTTGAAGGTCCAGTCTTTGGGGTGGTTTAATCACATGGATCATATTTTTAGCTTAAACGGCTCAGTTCAATCTCATCTTTGAGGATACGCACATTAAAACGACACAGAAAGTCTTGGCCCAGTAATCCGTTCTTGCTCGTAGGAGAGATGGAGACACTGACGTTTTCAACCTTGGCTTGGTCCAAGGCAATGGACTGCACCCGGCCGACAGGGTCGGTGACAATGCGACCATCTGCCACTTGAAACCGTTGGTGTCTCGTCGGTATGACATTGAGTAAATTTCCCATAGTTTGGGTGAGACATGTCATGGAAGCTCCGGTATCAAGAGTCATGTCAAACCGGTTGCATCCGTTGAAGATCACCTCCACCGTCGGGGTGCCACATCTCCAATCTTTAATCGGCACTCGGACAATGCGATTTTCTTCTTCTTTCTGTTCTTGTAGCTGAGTTTCTAGACTTTGAATATCGTATTGCAGTTCTTGGTGAGTAACCGAATTACCCTGATTCAAAAACAACATCGCGGCCTTTTTGTAGTCCCTGAGAGCATCGGCTAGCTGACCCATGGCTTCACGACTGTGGCCGCGCGATTGATAGCTCGCTGCATTTTCTAGGTCGCTGATTAAAATTTGAGAAAAGTCTTGGCAGGCTTGCTGATGTTGATTGATTTTGGCGTAGGTCTCTCCCCGTAAACGATAGATGGGTAACGGATCGAGTACGTTCAGCTGCAACAGGGCTGAGAAGTCGGCTAGGGCGTTGTCCATGTTGCCCAGCATTAAATGCATTTCACCCCGCTGGAGTTGCAGCTGTGGGTTATGGGGCTCCAAGGCCATGGCTTTGGCAAAATCTTTGAGGGCGGCGGTATGGTTATGGCAGCGGGCGTGGAGTAACCCTCGCTGGGCCAAAATGCGCGGGTTGTTGGGCTCTAGCTGTAGCATCCAGTCCATGTCCTGGAGGGCTTGATGGTAGTTGCCTTTTTGGACTTTGGCTGTTGCTTCGACTAGAAAATTCCGTGGCGATATCAGCTGTTTGGGCAGTAGGCTGTCTATTTGCTGGAGACAGGTTTGGGCATTAGCCTTGTCTTGTTGTTGGAGGTATAGCCGAGTGGCTTGTTTGTAGGCTGAGATAGCTGCTTTCCGGTTCCCGGCCTGCTGCTGTGCTTTGCCTAGCAGTCGATGAGCCATGGCCATGTCAGGGTTGAGGCGCAGGGCCTGGTCGATGGCAATAATGGCGGCATCGGGTTGCCCTAGACTCAGGTGGGCAACGGCTTTGGTATTCCATAGTTTGGCCTGGGCCAGATCGGTTTGAAGGAGTTGGTCTAGCTGTGCGATCGCACTGGCATAATCCCCCATTTCCATCGCTTTTTGGTAGCTCATACTCCCGAAAATAAACCTGCAATCACTTCAGCGAGGACGCCCACCATACTCCCGGCCACTTCCCCCGTCACTTCTAGTATTACGGTGGCGACTTCAGGTAATAATTCTCCAGCTGTTTCTAATGCAGCTCCAGTCACTTCAGCGAGGACCTCAACCGTTCCACCCGCCAGTTCAGGTGCCTGGGCGACAGCTTCCGCTGTACCTTTGGCCGTATTACCAGCAGCATGAGCCAGCAAGTCGATTCCCGGTTCAACGATGTCAACACCGGACAGCATGGAATTGACGCTAACGTCGACAATCGAGTCTCCTACGGCTTGATGAACAATATTCTTGGAGCCATGGGATACTTGTGATTCCATCGCTTGTGGTCTCGTGTCAGATTTCACCGGTTTCGTGGTGCCTGATGGTCCCACCGATGCATCGTTCCATAGGTGCAGTAGTTCCACCTGGTCAAACCAGACGCCCTGACACCCTTGGCAAACATCGAGAATGAGATTTTTATGATGTTTACGTTGGAGAGTCTTTTCACAGACGGGACAGTTGACTTGATTCTGCCAACCACAGGTGCTGCAATTCTTTAGGTTGCGATCCATTAGACTATTGCACTGGTGGCAATGACTCATCCACCGTTTAGGTGTTTGTAGAATACGTTGACGGATTTTTGGTGAATTAATCTGTTGCGAAAGCTGGACTTCGTTTTCGTCAAACCACACACCACCACAGCGCCGACAACAGTCTAGAGTCAGTACGACCTTCTGATTGTTCTGAGTGATTTTGAGCTTTTGCATCGGTAGCCCGACACAAACGGGGCAGTCGTACTGAACTTCGG